>CAIYRG010000467.1 GCA_903928515.1 uncultured Alphaproteobacteria bacterium
AGAACGCCAAGCCGCCCGTCACGCGCCTGCTGGATCGTTACGCCGGCCAATACATGACGCTGGTTCTGTTGATCGCGGCGGGCACCTGGTTCGTCACCGGCAATGTCCCCGCTATGCTGGCCGTGCTTGTGGCCTCGTGCCCTTGCGCGCTGGTGCTGGCCGCACCGGCAACCGCCATTGCCGCCATCGTGGTGGCCGCGCGTCACGGCATCCTCATCAAAGGCTCGGCCTTCCTTGAACAGCTTGCCGATGTGACCGCCGTTGTGTTCGACAAAACCGGCACGATCACCACCGGCAATTTGCGCCTCGAAGAATCGCATGCCGTCAACGGTGGCGACAGCGATGTGCTGCGCCGTTTGGCGGGCAGCTTGGGTGCTGTCAGCAACCATCCGCTTAGCCGCGCCGCGGCGCGCGCCGTGCCGGAGAAGGAACGCTTCGTGCTGGAAGATGCGCGCGAGATCGGCGGCTTCGGCGTCACCGCGCTGTATGATGGCCAGAAGGTTTCATTGGGGCGTGCCGATTTGATCGCGCGCCAGGGCATCGAGGTGCCGCCAGTGCCCTATCATGACGGTCCTATCGCGGGCGTCTCGAAGGGCGATCAATTCCTCGGCTGGCTGTTGTTCCTCGACCAGCTTCGGCCGCATGCCGCCGAGGCGATTGCCGATCTCAAAGGCCTCGGCATGGACCGCATGGTGCTGCTCACCGGCGACCGCACCGACGTGGCGCGCCATGTCGCGGGCGAAGTGGGCCTCACCGAGGTCTACGCCGAGATGCTGCCCGAGCAGAAAATGGATGTGGTGCGCACCGAAATCCAATCGGGCTTCCGTCCGATGGTGGTGGGCGACGGCATCAACGATTCGCTGGCGTTGCGCGCGGGCGCTGTGGGCGTCGCCATGGGCGCGCAAGGTGCCGACGTGGCGCTGGCCTCCGCCGATCTGGCGCTGATGACGAACGATCTGCGGCGCTTAGGCACGTGCATCCGTCTGGCGCGTGCTTGCCGCCGCACGATCTATGTGAACGTCGCCATTGGTCTAGTCTTCACTTTCGGGCTCACGGGCCTTGCCAGCACGGGCGTCCTCGGCATCGAAGCGCCGATCATCGCTGCGCTGTTGCACAATTTCAGCACCTTCCTGGGGCTGGGCAATGCCGGGCGTCTGTTGCTGTTTGATGAAACCGAACAGACGGCCTAATACATCTTTATACAGATGAATTTCGGTGCGGACCCGAAGATGTCAATTACCGTGACCCGCCGCAATATTTTTTAATAAAACACTGTGCTGCAATACCACCCCTATAGCGGCGCGTTGCCGCGCCTCGCCATTAAATGGCCGATAATGCCCTGTTAGCCTGCGTTAACCGGATGTAGGATTCGCAGGCCTGAGGGTGACAAACGGCGCGGGCGCTACTAAGTCTCGCCCCGTGCGAAGCACATACAGGCTTTGTGCGAAGTACACAGAGAAGGTGATTTTGGTGGCTGGTCTCGATTGGAATGCCATTGCTGCGACGAAGCTTGTGCGCGATCCGTTCGATTATGCGCACACGCCGCAAGCATTGACGCCGGAATGCGCCGCCACCGTGTCGCAAAGCTTCCCGGAAATCACGCGCGCCGGCTCCTATTCGCTGCGCGATGCGAAGCCGGGCCCGGTGCTGCAATCTTTGATCGAAGATCTCGAGTCCGAGCGCTTCCGGGAAGCGATGGCGAATTTGTATCAAATGGATCTCGGCACGAAGCCGTGCCTCATCACGCTGCGCGGGCATGTCGCCGCGCGCGATGGCCGCATCCACACCGATTCCAAAACGAAATTGCTGTCGCTCTTGCTCTATCTCAATGAGGGTTGGCAGACCGACGACGCGCAATTGCGCATGCTCAAGAACAATCACGATGTGAACGCTTTCGCATACCAGGTTCCCGCGACCATGGGCTCGCTGGTTGGTTTTTGCCGTACCGACAATTCCTGGCACGGCCAC
>CAIYRG010000468.1 GCA_903928515.1 uncultured Alphaproteobacteria bacterium
CACCTCTTTCCTGTGGCGGACTGCCGTTCCCGGCTGAACCACCCCTGCACCCCGTTACCTAGCCGTCTTTGAGGGTCCAACGTCAATTCCCCAGGAGATGACGGCGATTTTGGGGCGAATCGCTCGACTCAGATAAACTTCTTGGAAGGCTTATTTCCCACCATGCCGGGCTTTGGTTTAGGGTCCGCGCATGTCGAACCTTTCACCTGCGGAAACCCTATCGCTGCTGCGCTGGCTCGCCGATGCCGGCGCGGACGAAGCGATACAGGAAAATCCGCTGGACCGTTTCGCGGAGACGCCGCGATCCACCGCCGCGCGGCGCCCGGTTCCATCGGCACCGGCTGCCCCCGCACCGAAACCGGCACCGGCTGTAGCGCGCGATGCGAGCGTCGAAGCCGCGTCACGCTCCGCATCGCCCGGCGCCGCACGCGCGCTGGCGCAATCCTGCACCACGCTCGCCGAACTCAAGAACGCGGTCACGAATTTCGATGGCTGCGATTTGAAACGCTCCGCCACCAACACCGTGTTCGCCGATGGAACTCCGGAAGGCCGCATCATGCTGATCGGCGAAGCGCCGGGGCGCGATGAAGATTAGAAAGGCCTTCCCTTCCTCGGCCGCGCCGGACAATTGCTCGACCGCATGCTCGCATCCATCGGGCTCGATCGCACGAAGGTCTACATCACCAATGTGATGCCATGGCGTCCGCCGCAGAACCGCGATCCCTCACCGGACGAAGCTGCAACGTGCTTGCCGTTCCTGCATCGTCACATCGAACTGGCGAAGCCGGAACTTTTAATCCTGTTGGGTGCAGTGCCCATGCGCCATGTGCTCGGCATCACCGATGGCATCATGCGCAGCCGTGGCCGCTGGGAAACCTATCAATCGGCGGAACGCGCCATACCGGCGATGCCGACTTTGCATCCTGCGTTTTTGCTGCGACAACCTGCGGCGAAACGGCTCGCTTGGCGCGATCTGTTGGCCATTTCGAAGAAAATAGAGCAATTAGGCTTGGCGTAGACCGCGCATGTGCGGCAACGCCGGAGTTGGGGCCAAGATTGGGGACCGAGTGAAACCGCTATTCCGCATCCTCTTCGCAGGGTTGGTTCTCTCGTGCGCCGCGGCACCTGCGCGCGCCGATGACGGCACCATCACGATCCTGTCGCCGGAAGACGTGAAACTCTATCGCGATATCTTCGCGGCCCAACAGGCGGGACAATTTCCCAAAGCCGATAGCCTCGCTTCCAAACTCTCCGACACCTCGTTGATGGGTTACGTCAAAGAGGATCGTTACCTCGCACCGAAATACCCGACGAAGTTCGCCGAGCTGAAAGACTGGCTCGCGCATTACGGCGATCTCATTGGTGCCGACAATATCTACAAGCTCGCGCTGAAGAAGAAGCCGAAGAAGGGTGGCGAGACCGTGTCTGCACCGGCGAATGTCCGCTGGCGCGGATCGTCTTACGATCAAGAGCCTCTACCGGATGCGGGTTATTCGACACCGGCCGCGCAGAAGATCGACAAGCAATTGCGCGATTACGCGCACGCCAACCAGCCGGAAGCCGCCGCCGCGATGGTGGCCAATCTGAAACCCGGCACGGTGCCGCAATCCGATGCCGACAAGCTCGCGGCCTATGTCGCCGCCGCTTACCTCGCCGACAACCGCGTCGCCGAAGCACTAGACGCCGCCGAAACCGTGACCGCGCGTGGCGCCGAGAACGCGCCGAATTGCGAATGGGTGGCCGGATTGGCCGCCTATCGCATGGGCCAGTTCGACAAGGCCGCCGATCACTTCCTCGCCTACTCGCAGATGAGCGGACTCACGGCACAGAATTTCGCCGGCGCGAATTTCTGGGCGGCGCGCGCGATGATGCGCTCCGGCCAGCCGCAGCAAGTGGTGACGTTGCTGGGACGCGCAGCGACCGAGCGCACGACGTTCTATGGCGCATTGGCCGCACGCGTGCTCGGCCACGATATCGGCGACACGATGATCGAGGCGAGCGTGGATCCGCAAAGCTTCGCCTCGCTGATGAACATTGCCGCCGCTCATCGCGCCATCGCGCTGTGGCAGATCGGCCGCCCGCGCGAGACCGTGGAAATAGAACTGGCGCGCGCGTTCAACGCCATGGCGTCCAATCTCGATCCGGCTTTTGCAGGCGTCGTGCATCTTCTCGGCTACCCGACACTGGAAATGCGCGCCGCCGAA
>CAIYRG010000469.1 GCA_903928515.1 uncultured Alphaproteobacteria bacterium
CGCGATGCGCGGTGGAGGCATCGATCACCCGCACATTAGGATTCTCGATCAGCGTCACGGCTTCGCGCGCGGCATCGTCGGGGAGGCACAGAATCACAATATCGGAACTGTTCAGGGCGCCTGCGCGCGCCCGCGCATCTTTGCGCTCGGCATCGGAGAGCGAAACCAGAGACAGCTCTTTGCGTGCGCCCAAACGCTCCCGGATCTCCAAACCCGTGGTGCCGACCGCGCCGTCGATGAAGACTTTCGTGACCATGAGAAGACTCTATCGTGGAATTTCAAAAGAAAAAGGCCCGGCGCTCGGTAAGGAGCGCCGGGCCTTTGCACCCCAAACGGGGTGAGACTTTAGCGCTTCGAGAACTGGAAGCTGCGGCGTGCTTTCGGACGACCGTATTTCTTGCGTTCGACAACGCGCGGATCGCGCGTGAGGAAACCGCCCTGCTTGAGCGAGGGGCGCAAGGTCGGCTCGTAAGCGATCAGCGCCTTGGAGATGCCGTGGCGCACCGCACCGGCTTGGCCGGAAAGGCCACCGCCGACAACCGTGCAAATCACGTCAAACTGGCCGTCGCGCGCGGCGGCAACCAGCGGCTGGCGCAGGATCATACGCAGCACAGGGCGAGCGAAATAGGTCTTCTCGTCCTTGCCGTTGATGGTGATGCGGCCGGCGCCCGGCTTGATCCAAACGCGGGCAATCGCGTTCTTGCGCTTGCCGGTGGCATAGGCGCGGCCCTGCTTGTCGATCTTCTTCTGCTTGTCGGCGCCATCGGCGGCCGAAGCTTCCTTAACCGGCGCCTTGATCAGCGTGGACTTCAGTTCGGAGAAATCGCGTACCTGTTCGGCCATGGTTACACCACCACCTTCTTGCCGCCGGCTTTGCGGTAATTGTGATTCTTAGGGTTCAACGCGCCGACATCGAGCGCTTGCGGCTGCTGCGCCGTGTGCGGATGTTCAGGCCCCACATACACGCGCAAGTTCGACATCTGCTGGCGGCCAAGCGGACCACGCGGAACCATGCGTTCCACGGCCTTCTCGACGACCTTCGTCGGCGTCTTGCCGGCGAGGTATTCCGCCGGCGTGCGTTCTTTGATGCCGCCGATATAACCGGTGTGCCAGTAATAGACTTTGTCTTTGGCCTTGTTTCCCGTCAGCAGGATCTTCTCGGCGTTCACAACGATAACGTTGTCGCCGCAATCCATGTGCGGGGTGTAGGTCGGCTTATGCTTGCCGCGCAGAAGGTTCGCGATGATCGTGGCGAGACGACCAACCACCAAACCGGTGGCGTCGATCACAACCCATTTCTTTTCGATCTCGGACGCCCTGGCCGTGTAGGTTTTCATGACATTTACTCCTCGAGCGGCCGGTGTGTACCGGCGCACGCGCGCAACGTCAAGGAAAACCAACAATTTCGGCCACTTTTATGATACGGTATTATAATACCGCACCAATCAATGCCCCATGGAAGCCAAGGCCTGGCGCATCGGCTCGCTGGAAATCGTCACCAGGCCTGAGAACGGCCCGTCCATCTCCAGGATGATGTAGATCGCCCCCGCGAATGACGCGGCGCATAGCGCCGTGAAAAAGGCGGCTGTGGCGTTTCGCGGCGCAAACAGGCCGAAACTGGTAAACATCACAGACAGCCAGAACACCACAATAATGAGGAATATGCCCTGAACGGTCGAGCCACGTTGCGAGGCCATGGTCCATCGCGCATCGCTAACACGGCTGTACAGATCGAGAGCCCTGCTCTGGAGGCTTGTCTGCTCGGGTGTCCCCGGCTTCAGCGCCATCAATCCCTTGCCGATGGCTTCCAATTCCGTGACGCCGACGGTGTCGTCTTTCTGTTGCGCGACGTCCTCATCGAGGTTGCTCTCGTCCGGCCAAGTGTTGGCCAGCTTGTCGGCCGTGTATTGGCGCAACGCCGCGCGCACCGGGTCGGTTTCCTGTCCATAGGCCGCGAGCACCCGGTCCATCTCAATCAGATTGGCCGAGAAGGCGTGGATTTCATCCGCCTTTGTGTCGAACGAGCCTTTGATCGAGGCCACCAGCAGGCCAAGCACAAGCCCGGCCAGTGTCACAATCGCGCCGACACCGGCCTTCACGACGTCCTTGGTTTCGGGCGTGAGGTGCCCGGCGGGCAAACGCGCGTGGACAAAAAGGCCGACGCAATATCCGGCACACAGCGCCGCCATCGTGATCAGCGCGATCGTGATTTCCATGAGCAAGCCCCCCGGCCATATGACAAATCCATCGCATAGGATTTTTGGCCGTAGGGCAAGGCCTCACGCCTGGATATCCTGCGCCGAATGACCTATCTCGGCGCAGACGCTAAGGTTGAGACCATGAACCAGCAAACCCCCACTCCGCTCGTCCTCACGAACCTGAAAGACGGCGTCCTCACCATCACTCTCAACCGGCCCGACGCGCGCAATGCGCTGTCCGAAGGTTTAATGCTTGCGTTGCAGCTCGCGCTCGACGAAGCCGCCGACGACAAATCCGTGCGCGCCATCATCCTCGCCGGATCGGGCCCCGCCTTCTGCTCGGGCCATGATTTGAAAGAGATGACTTCGCACCGGGGTGAGCCCGACAAAGGCCAAGCCTATTTCCGCGCGCTGTTCGCGCAATGCACCCGCATGATGGAAACCATCGTGCGCCATCCCAAGCCTGTGATTGCCAAAGTGCACGCCATGGCCACCGCCTCGGGCTGCCAATTGGTGGCGGCTTGCGATCTGGCCGTTGCCGCCAACACCGCGCGCTTCGCCACGCCAGGCGTGAACATCGGCCTCTTCTGCTCCACGCCTATGGTGGTTCTGTCGCGCAACCTCGCGCGCAAGCAGGCGATGGAAATGCTCCTCACCGGCGACACCATCGATGCGCCGCAAGCTAAGGATTGGGGCTTGGTGAACCGCGTTGTACCGCCCGAGGAATTGGACCAGGCGACATGGGCGCTGGCCGCGCAGATTGCCGCGAAGCCCACGGGCACGATCAAGACCGGCAAGGTTGCGTTCTATCATCAGCTCGATCTTGGCCTGTCGGCCGCGCACAATTACGTGTGCGAAGTGATGACGCAAAACATGTTGGACGCCGAGGCCATTGAAGGCATTGGCGCGTTCATCGAGAAGCGCGCGCCGAATTGGACATAAGCAAATGGTCGCAATGAAGCGTTACCCGGAATATTCCGACGGGCTGATCTCGAAGATCCTGCGCAGCGTGCATACGATTGCAATGGTCGGCGCCAGCCCTAACGAAATGCGCCCCTCCTACTTCGCGATGAAATATCTGCTGGATCGCGGCTTCAAAGTGATCCCGGTGAATCCGCAGGTCGCGGGACAAACCATCCTTGGGCAAACCGTCTACGCCACGATTGCGGATCTGCCCGGCCCCGTCGACATGATCGACATCTTCCGCAATTCCGAAGCCGCGGGGCCGCTGACCGATGAAGCCATCGCCAACAAAGAGCGGTTGAATTTGAAAGTGCTGTGGATGCAGTTGGGCGTCATCAACGAAGACGCGGGCAAGCGCGCCGAGGCCACCGGCCTCACCGTGATCATGAACCGTTGCCCAAAAATCGAATATGGCCGGCTCTCGGGCGAGATCGGCTGGGTCGGCGTGAACCGCCGCACCATCGACAATCGCCGCCCGCTTCTTTTCAGCCAGGGCGGCACGCTCAACAAATAGGAGTGGCCTCATGGCCGAATACGGCTTCAACACACTCGCAGTCCATGCGGGGGCGCAACCCGATCCGGCGACGGGCGCACGCGCCACGCCGATCTATCAAACCACCGCCTTCGTGTTCGAGAATTCGGACCAGGCGGCAGCGCTTTTCAATCTGCAGGTCTTCGGCAACATCTACACGCGGCTGATGAACCCGACGACCGCCGTGCTTGAAGAACGCGTTGCGGCACTGGAAAACGGCACGGCTGGTTTGGCCGCCGCCTCAGGCCACGCGGCACAAGCCCTCGTCTTCCAGACGATCATGGAGCCGGGCTGCGAATTCATTGCCGCTCGCCAACTCTATGGCGGCTCCATCAACCAGTTCGCGCACTCCTTCGCCAAATACGATTGGCGGGTGAAATGGGCTGACGCCACCGATCCTTCGAGCTTCGCGGCTGCCGTCACCGACAAGACGCGCGCCATCTTCATCGAGAGCATTGCCAATCCGGGCGGCGTGATCTCCGACATCGAAGCCATTGCGAAAGTCGCAGCCGACGCAGGCGTGCCGTTGATTGTCGATAACACGTTGGCGACGCCATACCTCATCAAGCCGTTGGAATACGGCGCAGATATCATCGTGCATTCCGCCACGAAATTCTTGGGCGGCCATGGCAATTCCATGGGCGGCGTGATCGTCGAAGGCGGCAAATTCGATTGGGCGAAATCGGGCAACTACAAAACCATGACCGATCCCAATCCGTCATATCACGGCCTGCGCTTCTTTGAGACCTTCGGCGATTTCGCCTTCTGCATCGCCACCCGCGTGATGGCGTTGCGCGATTTGGGCCCCGCCATCTCGCCGATGAATGCGTTTCTCATTCAAACCGGAATCGAAACTCTTCCCTTACGTATGCAGCGCCATTGCGATAACGCACTGAAGGTCGCGAAGCATCTGGCGACGCATCCGAAAGTCGCGTGGGTTTCGTATGCGGGATTGGAAAATCATCCCGCCTACGCGTTGCATCAGAAATATTGCCCAAAGGGTGCGGGCGCGGTGTTCACCTTCGGCTTGAAGGGCGGCTATGAGGCGGGCGTGAAGCTGGTCGACAATGTGCGGCTGTTTAGTCACCTCGCCAATATCGGCGACACGCGCAGCCTCATCATCCACCCCGCTTCCACCACCCACCGGCAGTTGTCGGAAGAGGATCGCGTGAAGTCCGGCGCAGGACCGGACGTGGTGCGTTTGTCCATCGGCATCGAAGATGCCGCCGACATCACCGCGGATTTGGATCAGGCGTTGGCGGTGTAATCAGAACGCGCAGTAAGCGTATACGTTAGCCACAGACTGCTCCCGAACAGCAGCAGCGCGCACACTTGATGCGCGGCGGCAACGGCCAACGGCACGCCCGCGACCACGGTGACGATGCCTAAGATGAACTGCGTCAGCGTGAGGCCGACCAGCGTGAACACTGCGACGAAGGCGGGCTTGTCCGCGCCGCTGTTGGGCACCGCCATGTACATATAGAGAACCATCAGCAACACGGCGAACGCCACCGTGCGGTGCTGGAAATGCACCAGCGCCTGGTTCTCGAAATGGTTGATCCACCACGGCGACAAATCATAGAGCCCCGGTGGAATCCAAGCGCCCGCATAATCGGGCCACGTATTGAACGCGTGCCCGGCATCGATGCCGGACATGAACGCGCCCAGGATCATCTGCACAAAAATCAGCGTTGTGAGGATCGCGGCCGAGCGGCGCAATTTCGCGGTCATCGCCACAGGCGCCGCACGCGCAGCACCATAAATTTCCAGCGCGCTCCACAGCGTAAAGCCGAACAGAATGATCGCGCAGCCCAGATGGGTCGCCAGCCAATATTGGCTCACCGCCACGCGCGAGGGCTGAAAGCCCGATTGCACCATCCACCAACCGATGACGCCTTGCAGCCCACCGAGCGCGAACACGCCTGCCAAGCGCGGCACCATCGCGCGATCGATGCGCTTCTTCCACAGAAAGAAGGCGAACGGCACGGCGAACAGAAAACCGAGCACACGGCCCAGCAGGCGATGCGACCATTCCCACCAATAGATGTGCTTGAAGCCTTCCAGCCCCATGCCCTGATTGACGAGATCGTATTGCGGCGTGCCCCGATATTTCGCGAACTCCGCCTGCCAATCGGCATCCGACGAAGGCGGCAGCGCACCCGTCACCGGGTGCCATTCGGTGATAGAAAGTCCGGACCCTGTCAGCCGCGTTAATCCTCCGACCACCAGCATCACGCCGATCAGAAACGCGATGGCGAATAGCCAAAGGCCCACGCCTTTGTCTGCACGCAATACGGGTTTTGCTTGGAGGGAAATCGCCTGCACACTCATGCGGCAATTCTGGCATGGCGGAACCGCACGAGGCCAGCTTGTGATGCGGCTCGTTTTGCCGCATGAAGCCTCTCGAAAAATCGCCGGAAGACCAATGATTTCCCTGAACGCGCGCGCCAAGAAACTCATCGGCACCATCGTGATGCTGGTGTGGATCGTCGTCTATGTTCTCGTGGCGGGTGCAATCGGTGCGATCTATCTGCCCTACGCCAACGGGTGGGAAAAGTTCCTTTACTACGCGGTCGCCGGCACGATCTGGATCTTTCCCATCGGCTTCATGCTGCCCTGGATGCACCGGGAACCGGCGCAACGTCGTTAATTAGGAACTTCGCTTCCTTTAACCAGTCGGCAATCGTCGATTTCTATGCTTTCCACACGTGGCGTTTGGCCGTGTTGGATCGATCCGTGGCAGGTTCAAAGGAATCCGAAGTCAGAGCGATTGTGTCTCCCGCACTCATGTCGCGGGGGCTCGTGAATGTTATTGGCCTGGAAGCCATCGAGGCACGGGCCGGCGCGCGCTGGCCGAAGCTGCGCTACGGCGTCCACTCGCGTTTGGATTCCATGCTGCGCCAAAAGCTCGGCCCCGAAGATTTCTTCATGCCGCTGAACGACGGTGCATTCCTCGTCGCGACACCGATGATGGAGCCCTATGAAGCGCAGAGCATATGCTTGCGCATCTCCTACGAACTGCACACCGAATATCTCGGGCCGGTCGATATCTCGACATTGCGGATCTATTGCGTGCGGCCGGCTGAGAACAACGCGCTGACGCTGGATATCCTTTCTTCCGAACAGCTCTTTATCGCAACCGAACGCGCAGGATTGGCAGATGCCATCGGCCGTCTGCGCAAAGCGCACGTGCCGCGCGGCGTGGAACTGGCCGACCCGGAATTCCATCCGCTATGGGACACGCGCAAGGAAGCCATCGCCGGATATTTCTGCGCGCCGCGTGAGAACGAACGGCGCGATCCCAATGCTCCGCCTCTCACCGGCAAAGAACGGCAGATGGTCGAACTCGCCACACTCTACAACGGTGTGACCAAACTCGCCGACCGCCTGGAACGGCAAGAGCGCTTTCTCATGGCGTTCGGTCTCGATTTCGACAATCTGGGCTCCGCAATGGGCCGCATGGAATTCGTCGCCGTGTGCCGCGAGCTTCCGTCTGAATTTCGTCCTTACATCATCTTTGTTCTCACCGGCATTCCTTCCGGCGTGCCGCAAAGCCGCCTCTCCGATCTGCTGATAACGGTGAAGCCGTTCTGCAAGGCCGCGTTTGCGGAAGCCGCATGCGAGACGCGCATCTTCGCTGCGTATTCCAATATCGGATTGCAGGGCCTCGGATATTCCATGACGCGCGAGACGGCGGGTTCCAACGTCAGCGCGGATATCCACCGGCTTTCTACGAACGCACGCCGCGTCAATCTGACGACCTTCCTCACCGGCGTGAATTCGCGCAGCACGCTGTATGCCGCGCGCGATGCCGGCATCAACATGCTGGCGGGCTCCGCTATCGCGGCCCCGCTCGATATGCCCGTCGCCTTGAAGCGGCTGACATGGCAACAGGTGATGGCGACACCACTCGCCGCTGCCGGTTGAGACACGTTTCTTTTGACGGAAAATGCCGTTAAAATAGCGCGATGCAGCCGATCATCGAATTCCTCTGGCGGAACGACGTGCGCACCTTGCTGGACGTGGGCGCCAACACCGGCGAATGGTCGTCGCAAATCCGCGCCCATATCCCCGATCTGAAAGTGTTCATGATCGAAGGCAATCCCGATTGCGCGCCCATCCTGAACACTTGGGGCACGCCTTTCGAGATCGCCTGCCTGTCGGACACGCCGCGCGAAGTGAAGCTCTACAAGAACCCGGTGAACGCGGTCTGCACCGGCACATCGTATTATCTCGAAGACACGCAATATTACCGCGACGACGTGTATCAGACCGTCACCACGCGCACGCTCGATGATTTGATCGCCGAACGCTTCAAGCGCGTCTTCCCCTTCGATTACATCAAGATGGACACGCAAGGCTCCGAGGCCGACATCATTCGTGGCGGCGAAGCCGTGATCGGCGCCTGCAAATTCCTGCAGATCGAACTGTCGCTCATCCCGTACAACAAGGGCGCGCCGATGAAGGACGAGATGATCGCCTTCGTGGCCGAGCGCGGCTTCTCGCCCATTGTGAAGGTCGAAGAACATTATCTGGATGATGGAAAGCAGCTCATCCAGGAAGATTGGATTTTCGCCAAGGCCGGGATTTCTGCTGTAGTGTAGGGGCTGAGGCAAAGCCGGTTCGGGGGGACTATGGCGGACAGCAGCTTCTCACGTCGTGGCGTATTCGGCGGTGCTGCCGTGCTTGGTGCGGCACTCACCGGCAACGCGCAGGCGCAGGCCGCACCCCTGCATTGGGATCGTGAAACGGACGTCATTGTCGTTGGCTCGGGCGCTGCCGGATTGCCCGCAGCGATCGCCGCGCGCCAATCCGGTGCGCGCGTCATCCTGGTGGAAGCCGAGAAAGACATTGGCGGCCATGCGATCTGCAGTGGCGGCAACATTCCGCTCGGCGGCGGCACCAGCGCACAGAAGAAATACGGCATCGAAGACAGCGCCGATCTGGTGTTCCGCGATCTCACGGATTGGTCTGTCGTCGAGCCCAACGGGGCTGCCGACTATCGTTACAACGACCGCGAGATTATTCGCGCCTTCGCAGACAATTCGGCCGCGACATTCGAATGGCTTGTGGCGCAAGGCGTGATGTTTGCCGACAAAGCGCCTGACAACGCCGCCGCTACCTCCACCGGCAATTCCGCACCGCGCGAAATGCACCCGATGAACGGCACATGGCCGATGGTGCAAACCGGCAAACCCGCCGTTCAGCCCACGTCGATTTCCGGCAACGGGTTGATGCGCCCGCTGGAGGCCGCCGCGCGCAAGGCCGATGTCGAGATCCTGCTCGAACACCGCATGATCGCGTTGCATCAAAACCCGCGCACCAAGCGCGTGGAAGGCATCGCGGTTCACTCACCGAAAGGCGTCACGAACATCCGCGCCCGCAAGGCGGTGATCCTCGCCACCGGCGGCTCCACCGGCAACGTCAATTTCCGCCGCATCTTCGATGTGCGCCTTACCGAAGAATATTGCGGCCTCGCCGGGATGCCGTGGTCGAACCAGGATGCCAGCGGCGAACTCGCCGCCATGGAAATCGGCGCTTCGCTCTGGGGCACGTACAACCAAACCGGGGAATTCGGCGAGCATCTTTCCAAGCCGGGCTACATCGGCTGCCAATACGGTTATTGGCATCTGCAATGGATGCCGGGCAGCCGCGTGTTCGACAAAGCGCGCGCCAGCGGTTTGCACGTCACCGATTGGCAGGATGTGATCCTCGTCAATATGCTGGGCAAACGCTTCTATGACGAGACCGGCGGCTACTACACGTCCAATTCGTATCACGCGGTCGAGAACTACCTGCCGAACGATTATCGCAACGCGAAGAACGTCAAATACAACCCTATCAATTTCCTGAACGCGGCGATGGCGGGAATCGGCGACGGCAAAAATGGCGGCGGCCCGATCTGGGCAGTCTTCGATGCCGATGCTGTGGCCCGTGAGAAATGGAATCCCGCCCCACCGAATGTCGACATCGCCGAGGGCTTCTTCTTCAGCGCCGATACCATTCCCGATCTGGCGCGAAAAATTCAGATGCAGCATCAGCGTGTCGCCATGCCGCCGGAAAATCTCGGCGCAACAATTGCGCGTTACAACGGCTTCGTGGATTCAGGGATAGATGAAGATTTCGGCAGACCCAAGCCGCAGCACAAAATCGCCACTCCGCCCTTCTACGCCGCATGGGCCACGCCGGTGATCCATGACACGCGCGCCGGCCTTCGCATCAACGCCGACTGCCAGGTGATGAACACCAGCGGCCAGGTGATCGCAGGGCTGTATTGCGGCGGCGAGTCTGCGGGCGGCTTCAGCCTGCATGGTTTGGCGCGCTGCGTGGCGCAAGGGCGCATCGCCGGATTGCGCGCAGCGGCCGAAACATCAATTTAATGTAATCATCGCACCCGGCACATTCACATAAACGTGGGGATAGTGCTGCGCTAACGGCGCGAGCCGTCAACACACTGTCATGTTCGTTGGTTAGCGTCCGCTCGGTTTTCAACGCCGGGCAGTAGGGCAATCGCCCGGTCATTCCATTCATATCCCACCGCATCGGGCCTTTTGCCGGTGACGGAAATCTATTGCCACGGAGGCAGCGATGACCGACGCAACACTCAACGACGCAGACCATCACCACCATCATCCCTTGCACGCGACGCGCACACCGCGCTGGACCAGCCGCTTTACGAATTTCGGTGTGTTCGCCGTTCTCGCCGTCGGCGCGGTCTATGCGTTCACCGCATTGTTCTCCGATCTCTCGGCAATCCAACAGCCCGGCAGCATCCTTCCCTATCTTCTGCTCGGCATCGCGCTGCTCATCGCGCTCGGCTTTGAATTCGTGAACGGCTTCCATGACACGGCGAATGCCGTTGCCACGGTGATCTACACCCACTCCATGCCCGCCCAAGTCGCGGTCGTATGGTCGGGCATCTGGAACTTCATCGGCGTTATGAGTTCGGCGGGCCTCGTGGCCTTCACCGTCGTGTCGCTGCTGCCTGTCGAGCTTATTCTGCAAGTGGGTTCGTCGGCCGGTTACGCGATGGTGTTCGCGCTGCTCATCGCCGCGATCATCTGGAACATCGGCACCTGGTATTTCGGCATTCCGAATTCCAGCTCGCACGCGCTGATCGGTTCGATCATCGGCGTCGGCCTCGCCAACCAGTTGATGGGTGGCCCGAACGGCACCAGCGGCGTGGATTGGAGCCAGGCCGTCAACGTGTTCCGTTCGCTCGGTCTCTCGCCCCTCGTCGGCTTCTTCGGTTCGGCC
>CAIYRG010000470.1 GCA_903928515.1 uncultured Alphaproteobacteria bacterium
CTCGATCCCGCTGCCGCGCTCGAAAGCCGTGCGAATCACCCTGGGCGTGGCGCTATGTATCGGCGGCTGTTTGGGCTTCCTGCCCATCCTCGGCTTCTGGATGCTGCCGCTGGGGCTGTACGTCCTGGCTGTGGATTATTCGCCGGCAAGGCGTGCGGCCCGCCGGATCACCGTCTGGGCCGGCCGGAAGATCCAACGGCTCAAAGGCCACAAGGTGAGGCGCAAGAAGCACCGCCGCCGCCGCTGTCCATTTCGGCGCAGTTCTCAGGGGGCAAAAAAGAGGGCCGGATTTGCATCCGGCCCTAAAGGCGTTGGGTAATGGTGGGGTGTCTTCAAGGGAAGACGATGTGATCCTGGCCCCTTAAGGTAAATAAGTTCTTAAAGTCGCCTGGACGCGAAAAAAGCCAAGGAATATCTGGCCGTTTTGAGGCCCTCGACGGATGTCCAAAGTTCCAATTTAAGAGATTGGAGGCCACGCCCGGAATTGAACCGGGGTGCACGGTTTTGCAAACCGCTGCGTCACCACTCCGCCACGTGGCCTCACTCAGTTCCGGCGCCTGCGCGCTAGAGCGGGCGGCGGCTATAGCAGATGGCTTTTATCTCGCCCAGAGCCTTATCTGCGGGTGGGCTCTTATGCGCAAAGGGGCTCCTCAAGGGTATGCGCGTCTGCCGGCTTTTTGAACTTTCGTCTCAGGACAAAGCGCCGAATTGTTTCGCGGAGCGCGCCGCCCTATAAGGCGAAACGTCCCGCTTCGCGCTTTTTCACGGTTCCTCACATGCCCGATTTCGCCCAGCAGCGCACCATGATGGTGGATGCGCAGATTCGCACCAACGACATCACAGACCCGCGCATCCACGCGGCCATGCTGGCGATGCCGCGCGAGCGTTTTTTGCCCGAAACCAAGCAAGCCGTGGCCTATATGGATGGCTGCGTGGCGTTGAGCGCCGGGCGGGTGCTGTCTGATCCGCGCAGCTTCGGAAAGCTTTTGCAGCTCGCCGCGATCAAGCCCACGGATAGGCTGCTCGATGTCGGCTGCGGCTCGGGCTACTCGACCGCAATTCTGGCGCGGCTGGCGGGCGAGGTGATCGGCCTCGAACAGGACGCCGAACTCGCAGGCGTGGCGCGCGACTGTCTTAGCGCCTTGAACATCACCAACGCCTCCATCGCCGAAGGCGCGCTGCAGGACGGCCTGAATTTGCAGGGACCGTTCGACGTGATCTTTTGCAATGGCGCGTTGGAAGTGGCCCCGAAGGCGCTGCTGAAGCAATTGACCGATGGCGGTCGTTTGGTGGCCATCCTGCGTGATGGTGCGGCCAGCACGGCGCGGCTGTATCTGCGCCATGAGGGCGTGATCAGCGAACGCGCGGCATTCGATGCGCATTTGCCGGTGCTGCCGGGCTTCGAGCGGCCGGCCGCGTTCGTATTCTAAACGGCTTTTCCCAGGCGCTAGCGGGAACCCAAAAGGTTTGGCGCAAAGTTAAACGCGTCTTTAACCTTGTGTGGCAATCTTAGCGTGTCTGGCTTAGTTTCGCGCGAACCAGCGCAGCGGCTTGTAAGACGGCCAGAGTGAGAGATTTCGCATGAGCAACCCCTCGAATCCGGCCCACGAGCCCACCATGGAGGAAATCCTTGCCTCCATCCGCAAGATCATCTCGGAAGATCAACCTGAAGCCGTGCAGGCACCGGCAGCGGTGGAAGCACCCCAGGCCTATGAGCCCGAGCCGCAGCAATTCCAAGCCCATGACGACGGCGTGCTGGATCTGACCGACGAAGTGCACGAAGACCATGGGCACGCGCCGGAACCCGCACCCGCACCTGTGATGCACCGTGACGATCCGGCTGACGATATCGCTTTCGCCACCATCGACGAGCCGGTGGCGCCAAAACAGGAGGCCCCTGCCATGGATCATGAAGACGTGATCTCGGAATCCACGCGTGGCGCGGTTGGCCGGGCATTGAACCCCTTGGATTCGCGCCCCTCGACGCGCGCGGCATCCTCCGGTGGCACGCTGGATGCGCTGTTCACGCAGGCCGTTCAGGAAGCCATGGGCCCGGTTCTGCACGACTGGGTGAAGGACAACTCCGCTGACGTCATCACGCAGTTGAAGCCGATTATTCGCGAGTGGATGGACCACAATCTGCCGGACTTGATCGAAAACGCCGTAAAGCGCGAGATCAGCCGCCGCGGCCGCTAGTCTCCTCAATCGTACGAGGACTTGACGAACAGGGTGGGGCGGCCTCCTAAAGGGCCCCCCGCC
>CAIYRG010000471.1 GCA_903928515.1 uncultured Alphaproteobacteria bacterium
CATGGCCACAAGTCCATGAAGTGACACCGGACAAGGACAAAAAGCTGTCGCCGCTTTCGGCCACCGTATTCGCCGTGCCCATCCTGCCGCCTTCGGACGCCAACGTCGCCAAACCACCGGCCAACGCCGCAGCCATATTTGGCGACATCGCAAAACTTCCCGATTGGACGCAAGGCGCGTGGCTGCTCGATGCCACGCCATCTGTTTTGAAAACCGACGTGCCCGTTCCGCTAAAAGCCGAGCACGCAACGAAACTTGCGAATTTGCGCAAAGCGGCGAAGGCGGGTCGCATGCCGGGTAATCCCGCCTGCTCGCCTTTGGGCATGCCGCAATTTCTCTCGCAGACCGGCCCCTATTACGAATTTCTCTATGCGCCGGGCCGCGTGATGATGAGCGCCGGCAATCACGAAAAACGGATCATCTACACCGACAACCGCAAGCCCAACGATCCCGATCCGCTGTTCGACGGCACATCCATAGGACACTGGGACAAAGGCGATCTCGTCATCCAGACGGAAGCGATCCTGGATGATGTGCAGACCTTTCCCGGCATCGACGGCACCGGCGCGTTGCAGATCTCCGAGCGCATCCATCAAAGCGGCCCCGATACGCTCATCGACGACATCACGCTGACCGATCCGCAGATGTTCTCCGCGCCCTATTCCTATCGCCTCACCTACACGCGCCACCGCGATCTCGACGTGATCGAAAATCTCTGCCTGTCGAACGGCAGCGCCTATACCGGCAACAAGATCGACGCGAACGCGGCCAAGACGAAAGAAACGCCGTCCAATCCGAATCCAGCGAAAGAGATCGCCAAGCCTGCGCCTGATGCGGCTACGCTGCCCGGCGGAACGTGGGATGCGGTGGCCAAACTGCCCGATTGGTTCGGCCCGTGGTCTTATGACAACCGGCCGAATGCGCTGGCAAATGGCGAACCGATTCCGACCACGCCCAAATACACCGCACAACTCGTGAGCTTACGCGCGCAAGCAAAAAGCAACACGGACATCCGCACCGAGACCTATCACTGCCATCCGCGCGGCATGCCGCAGATGATGAGCGCGGCTACGGATTCGGTGTTCAATTTCGTGTTCGTGCCCGGCCGCATGGAGGTGGTACCGGAGAATTCGCAAATCCGCCGCGTCTACACCGACGGGCGTGAACATCCCGATCATCTGGTGCCGTCGTTCAACGGCCATTCCATCGGCCATTGGGAGCAGGACGGCACGATACTTTTTGTCGATACGACAGCGATCAAATCGGAAGTGCAATTGCTCTACGGATTGAACTCCAGCGGTGCGCTGCACGTCACCGAAAAGTTCAGCCAGATCCAGCCCAACAAGCTGCAGATCGTCACGACCATTGCCGATCCGGCCGTGCTGGCGACGCCGTACACCTACACGCGCACTTACACGCAGCACCGCGATTGGGACGTGTCGGAGAAATACTGCGCGCAGAACAACCGCGACGTGGATGCGTCAACCGGCGGCCAAAGCTTCAATTTGAATCCACCCCCGGCGCAGTTTCCAGCGCCACCGGCGAAATAACCCTCACCACCATGGCCGGTCTCGTCCCGGCCACCCAGCGGGCGCGCAGTCTTGCGCGCCAATCATCTCTTTACGCTCGCCGACGCTCGCTAACCGGGCGGCCGCCGCGAGGGCGGCCATGGTGAAGTGGCTAATTCAGCCCCGGCTTTTCGGTGTCGCTGCGGCTGCGATGTTCCAACGGCTTGCCGTTGGTATCGAAAATATCCTTCAACAATCCCGAATGACGCCCATCGCGTAACGGACTGATCGCGATCGTCACCTTGTCGCCCGGATTGAGAATGCGCTTATCCCAACCGCGCCGCGTTTGACTGCCCGGACTGCCCGCTTCCAAAACCCACAGCACCGGCTGCACGTTGGGCTTCTCGCCATCCACCATGAAATACAGATGGATATGCGGATTGGTCCATTCGAATTTCCGCACGGTGCCGTGCATCTTCAAGACTTTCGTCGTGTCGTACATGGCATCCGAATGATGCGCGGACGCGGGCGTTATGCCAGCAAGCGCCAAAGCGAGAATGGAAGCCGCGGACAAAGACAGAAGCGAACGCATATGTGAGCCTTTCTTCTGCGGGGTTTCGTTGTGTGATGTCATGGCGGCAGCACCACGCCGTCGCCGGTCGCCGCCGCTTTCACCAGAACATGATCGCCGTTTTTATCGATCACGCCCGTATAGTCACCTTGCAGGCAGACACCCTGCACGATGTCGTATTTGCGCGCGCGCTGGCGATACGAAATGCGCGTCGTCGCCCACGGCTTGGTGAGAACATGCGGCGCGGTGATCAGCAGATCGTCGTGGAATTCATCCGCACCCACCAGGTGCATATGCTCCACGACGTGCATGTCGCCGTTGCTGGGAACACCGGCAGCTTCGGAGATCGACAGCCGCACTTCAGGCATGATGGCCACGGTGTCGACCACCAGCGTGTCCTTCTCCCAATGGCCGATGGAATGGCCATAGAAATTGGCATCGGGATCTTTCGGATGGCCGCGCCCATCGGTGTAGATGCGGCGCTGCCCGTTGCCATCGGCCTCGCCCAGAATCGTCACGCGCCCCGGCGTGAACAGAAACTCGAAGGCGTTATGATAGATCATCATCCAGGTCGGCATGCCTTCGGGCAGGCAGTTCACATACAGGCCTTCCGGATGCCCGGCCTTTTCCTCGGCCAGCATCGTGGCGATCTTTTTCGCCGCCACCGGATTCCACGGCGTCGGGTTCTTCGTGATCTCCGTGTTCTGCAGCGTCTCGTTCACGTTCCACACGCCGCTCCAATCGGGGAGCTTGGCGATGTCGGCCCAATCCTTCGCGGTGGGCGCCGGGTTCATGTCGGATTGCGCCGCGTAAGCGGAGGCGCAACCGAAGGCCGTGATAGACGCGAGCGCGACGGCGCGGATGAAGCGCGTATCGAACATTGTTCCTCCCCTACTACTGGCCCTGCAGGCGCTCTTGTGTGCGGCGCCGATCAGCCTCGTTTGCCAAGGATAGACCCGGCTGCCCAATACCGCCAAGAGCCAAGCCTTACGGGATTTTGGAAACACCCCAAACAAAAAGGCGCGCCCCGAGGGACGCGCCTTTTGCAGGAATTGAAGAGACGAGCCTTAGCTCATCGTCATCGGCACTTGGCCGAGGAAGTCCATCTTGCCGTTGTCGACGCCGGCCTGACGGAGCAGCGCGTATGCGGTCGTCATGTGGAAGTAGAAATTCGGCAGCACGAAGTGGCGCAGATAATCCGCGCCCTTCATCGTCGCCTTCTTCGTCGGGCCCATCGGGAACGTGATGTCCTTATCGGCCGCGCCATCGATCGCGTTTCTGTCGAGGCCTTTCACGACCTCAAGCGACTTGGAGACGCGCGCCTTCAAATCCGCGAGGTTGGCTTCGGTGTTCTCGATCTTCGTCGGTTCGCCACCGGCGAGACGGGCGAGGTTGCGTGCCTGACCGGTCACGATCTGCACCTGACGCGAGAACGGGAACATGTCGGGCGTGAGACGCAGGCCCAGGACGACCGTCTGATCGACTTTCTTGGCTTCGCAATAGGCGATGGCCTTGTCGAGAATATTGGACAGCGCGTTGAGCTGCATTTCAACGGCGGGAATGGCGGCGGCGGAAAGCGAGTAGGACATGGACGGCCCCCTGTTGGATGTCTGAGTTTGTGGGGCTTTCCTATCGCAGGCGGCTTGCTTCCTCAACCTGGGGCGGGAGGGATTCTGCCCTTGCGGGGCAGCAAAAACACGTACAGCCCCGAAAGCACGGCGAAAAGCAGGCCTGCGCTCAAAGATAGCGAGCGGTGGATGCCGATTACATCGCCCAGCAGCCCCACGCTAATTCCCGAAAAGGCACGCAGGCCGACCCCCGCCATGCTGTAGAGCCCGATCACCCGGCCGCGAATAGCATCGGGCGCACGGATCTGCACCAGGCTTTGCGCCATCGAATTGAACGACAATTCCAGGAAACCTGCCGCAAACAGCAGTAGCAAGGACAGGGTGTACGAGCCGGTGAGCGCGAAGCCGCCAATCGCGCAGCACCACAGAATCGCGAAGATGTACGCGATGCGCGGCTGCGGTTTGAGGCCCAGCAATTCCAGCGCCACGCCGCCGGAAAGGGCGCCCGCCGCATCGGCCGCGAGCAGCGCGCTATAGGCGATGCCCGCATCGCCATGGCCCAGATCGTGACCGAACTCCGGCATCTGCGCCTGATAGGCGTTGCCCACCAGGAACGACGCAGCGCCCGACAACAGGATCATCGTCATGATGGTGCGCTCGCCCGCAATCGCGCGCGCCGTGCTGATAATGTCGGCAAGACCGCGCACCGCGACGCGCTTGATCGCATCGCCCTTGCGAAAGCGCGGACCGTAAGGCGCCTTCCACAGCCAGAACAACAACGGCGTGTAGAACAGCACGTTCAGCATCAAGCCGTGCGAGGGCCCGAACGCGAGCATCACCGCAGCCCCGACCGCGGGCCCTGCAAGCAAACCGAGATAGCGCGATGTCGCCATCAAGCGCACAGCACTCGGCAATTGTTTGGGGCCGACGATGTCGTAGATCAGCACTTGGCCTGCCGGGCCCCAGAACACACCCGCGCAGCCGTGGATCACCAGCAGCACCACCGCGTGCCATTCCTGCAGGCTGTCAGTGAGAAACAGCACCGACCATGCCGCCGAGCACAGCATGAACAGGCCCATGCCGATCTGCACGAGACGGCGCGGATCGTAGCGATCCGCCAACGCGCCCAACAGCGTGGAAAAGAACAAAGAGGGCAACCAATGCGAGAGCACGGCGAAACCGCCGAGCGCCGGCGAATGGAATTTCTGAAACGCGATCCAATACGAGATCACGTGCTCGATGGAATCCGCCATCATCGCCAGCGAATTGCCGATGAGATAGATGCGAAAATCGCGGTGGCCCAAAGCTGATGAAGATGGGGCCGATGCGGAAGACGGCGTGCTAACGGGAGGCGCTTGGCTCACGCAGGGTTTCCAAGGGTTGGGCGGAGGTCACAAAAAATTGACGGCGCACACGGTTTGACCCGAGCGCGCCAACCGTTCCACACTACGCCGCCCTTACACACGCGCAAATACAAACGGAGCAGATGCCATGGCCGGGAAGTTCGTCTGGTACGACGTGATGACGACCGACACGAAAGCCGCGGAGGCCTTCTACACAAAGGTCAATGGCTGGACCGCGCGCGACTCCGGCATGCCCGGTGAGTCTTACACAATCTTCTCCGTCGGCGAGACGATGGTCGGCGGCTTGATGAGCATTCCCGCAGACGCCGCGCAGATGGGCGCGAAGCCCGCCTGGATGGGTTACATCTCTGTTGAAGACGTCGACGCGAGCGCGAAGAACATCGTGAGCGCGGGTGGCAAGATCTACAAACAACCAACCGACATTCCCGGCATCGGCCGCTTCGCCGTGGTGGGCGATACGGGCGGCGCGGGCTTTCTGATCTTCAAGCCCAACCAAGCAGGCAATCCCGAGCCCGGCTTGGGCAAGCCCGGCCGCGTGGGATGGAACGAATTGCATGGCGCCAATCTGCAAAACGATTGGGCGTTCTATGCCGGTCAGTTCGGCTGGACCAAGGGCGAAGCCATCGACATGGGCGAGATGGGCACCTACCAGCTCTTCCAAACCGGCGATGCAGATGCGGTCGGCGGCATGATGACGAAAGGCCCGCAGGCGCCGGTGCCGCATTGGCTGTATTATTTCTACACCGACAGCATCACCGCCGTTGAGAAACGCGTGCGCGAGGCGGGTGGCCAAGTGATCTTCGGGCCTTCCGAAGTGCCGGGCGGTGCGTGGATCTTGAATTGCCTCGATCCCCAAGGCGCGATGTTCGGCCTTGTTGGTCCGAAAGGCTGATGGCGAAATTTTCGGGCGAAACGCGCTTCAGCGTTTCGCCGCGGGCAACAGCAAGCGCATGACATAATCGCCATAACGCTTCGACAATTCCGTGCGCTCCAGATTCCCAGCGAAGATTTTCTTCATCACCGGGAAGAGCGGCGTGTACGCCTCGACCAACCCGACAACTGCGCTCCACAGGAACACTTGTTCCAGCTTGGGTTCCGAATCCTCGGCTCCCGCGATCTTGCCGTATTCGGTGAGGATCACTCCGATGGTCCGATCGACCACCGATTTCGCTTCCGCCGATTTCGACGGAATGATCTCTTCCACAAACAGGCGGTGGAAGAAGGGATATTTCATCTGCATGTCGAGCAGCGCGCGCACGCGCGCTTCCAGCCGCTGCTCGGGGCTGCCGTCCGATTGCGCGATGAACGCATCAATCTTCTGCTTGGAGAAATCCATCAGGCTTTCGGCCGTGGCGCACAGCAACACGTCGCGGTTCTTGAAATAATAGCGCACCAGCTTGGGATCGACCTTCGCGTAGCGCGCGACCGCCGACATGGTGACGCGGGTCGGCGGCAAGCGGGTCAGCAGATCGCAGGCCGCCGCGATGATCGTTTCCTTGCCGACGCTGTTTTTTGCCCCCTTGGGACGGCCACTCGAACGCTTGGGCGCAGCGGCCTTCAACAGGCGCGCGCCGCCCTTGGGGCGGCCGGCTGTCGCGCGCTTAGCGTGCGCACTCTTGGTGGGCATTCCGGAAGGCATCGTTCAAAACCGGGGTTGGACCAAACTAGGGACACAAAACACCGGGATATTATTGCATTTCAGAATCATTCCGGGGGTTTTTATATTTCGCCCACAGGCCGGACAGGCGGAGGCCTGACACAGCGCCGCGCACGATTCCCATTTGCGAAATTCTTATTCGCCTCTATATTCCTCGCCGTGGGAATATAGAACATACAGTCCCATCTCCGGATATCAGGAACGAACCAGGACGACGAGGAGGAAATGCGGCGCCCCACACGCAGGGCGTTGCGATCCCAAAGAACATGGTGGTGCTTCAAGACGGCAAAAGCCGCGGCGGCGCTGGTTGTGTGAACAACGCGCGAGGGCTTGCACCTCGCGCGTCAAACTGAACGCCAAGTTCTAAAGACCAATAATAACAGAGCGAGGCGTTAGAGGGGCCGGGCGCATAACCGGCCCCCTTTTTCTTTTGCAAAATCCGCGTGAAGAAAATCGCGCCGATTTCAGCTAATCATCGCGCATGCGGTGTTTCGTATATGTGCTGCGCAGCGAGGGTGACGCGAAACCGCGCACCTATGTCGGCTGGACGCTCGATCTGGACAAACGCGTTGTGCTGCACAACGCAGGCAAGGCTGCGCGCTCGACACGCGGGCGCGCCTGGATTCTCCTCTATGCGGAATTGTACGGAACGCGGCACGAGGCCATGAGCCGCGAGTGGCACCTCAAACGCGACCGCAAATTCCGCGATCGGCTGCGGAAGCTCTGACATGTCCGCGCACCGTCATTTCGCGGATGACGATGCTCATGGCTCTGCTCCTCGCCCGCATGGGCAAGGCTCTCGCGAAAAACGGAAGTGCCGAAAAACAAATGGTGCCGCCTAGGTGACTCGAACACCTGACCCTCGCATTACGAATGCGATGCTCTACCGGCTGAGCTAAGGCGGCCCGCCTCATGACTGAGGCCATTCCTTCTGACAGGAATCGCGCCGGAGCAACGCTCAAGCGCGGGCGGAAAATAGGGAAGGAATGTCTTTTCCGCAACCTACGAAAAAAGCCCGGAAAACTGCCTTTTCTTCCAAGTTCCGGTCTGCCGGACCGCCGATCACAGGACGACGGCGATTTTTTCCAGGTTTGGGGATCGGCATGAGCGGGCAATCCACCGCCACCACCTATGCACTCGGCCAATTCAAGGGCGGCATAACGGACGCGACGGGAGGATGCCTGGACAAGCGGCAGCGGCCAAAAACAAAACGCCCCGGAGTTTCCTCCGAGGCGTTTTTTCAAGCGAAGCAGGCCGCGCGATTATTTCGCGAGATTATTTGGCGAGTCTGGGCTCCAGCTTCTTGCAGGCGTCGATCAAGCCGGCAGATCGG
>CAIYRG010000472.1 GCA_903928515.1 uncultured Alphaproteobacteria bacterium
ATGGCCGTCGCCGACGCGACGGACCTTCCCATCCTGCTCTACAACATCCCCGGCCGCGCCATTGTCGATATTTCGGTTGAGACCATGGCGCGTCTGGCCAAGCATCCCAACATCATCGGGGTGAAGGATGCCACTGCCAACCTGATGCGGCCGACCCGTGAGCGTAATGCCTGCGGCAAATCCTGGCGCCTGATCTCGGGCGAGGACGGCACCGCGCTGGGCTACATGGCCCATGGCGGCCATGGCTGTATTTCTGTCACGGCCAATGTCGCGCCGAAACTCTGCGCCGAGTTTCAGGATGCCTGCCTGCGCGGCGCTTATGACCGCGCCCGCGAGTTGCAGGACAGGCTGATGCCCTTGCACGACGCCATGTTCTGCGAGCCGTCGCCCGCGCCCGCCAAATATGCCGCTTCGCTGCTGGGCCATTGCACCCCCGAGGTGCGCCTGCCGCTGGTCGAACTGACCGAAGCAGGTCGCGTCCAGGTGAAAGCCGCGATGCAGGGCCTTGGTCTGCTGAAGAGCTAATGGCCAAGAAGAAAGAAGACAGCTTCAAGATCATCGCCGACAACCGCAAGGCGCGTTACGCCTATGCCATCGGCGAAACCCTGGAAGTCGGCATCATGCTGGTGGGCTCCGAGGTCAAATCCTTGCGCAGCGGCAAAACCACCATCGGCGAAAGCTATGCCCACGCCAAGGATGGCGAGCTGTGGTTGGTGAACTGCTATATCCCCGAATATACCCAGGCCAGCCGCTTCAACCACGAACCCAAGCGCACCAGAAAGCTCCTGGTGCACAAGCGCGAAGTGAATCGCCTCTCCGCCGCCATCCAGCGCGAAGGCATGACCCTTATTCCGCTCAAGCTCTATTTCAACGCCGTGGGCCGCGCCAAGCTCGAAATTGGCGTCGCCAAAGGCAAAAAACTCCACGACAAACGCGAAACCGAAAAACAGCGCGACTGGCAGCGCGACAAGGCGCGTCTCATGCGCGATAAAGGCTGAAGTGGAACAGGAGGGACCACGTCTCACTGTTTCGAGGGCTGTCCGTATCAAAGTCTTTTTGTTTTTCGCTCTTTTTATATTGGCGTTTTTTATTTTCTTCTCTTTTGTGAAGCCGCCGCCGCCGCTTATCATCGTGAAACAAGGGCAATATTATTATTGCCATGGCAGTAGATACACGGGCCCGATCTGCACGCGGATCAGCGAGAAAGAGCGCCAGAAGATGTTGGAAGATTATAAACCTTAGGCCGTCTCCAGAAACGCTGTAGGCTATTCCGATTGCCCTGCCGCCCGAACGCCGCGAGCTTGGGCGAGCGGCCGGGAGTTGACGCAAGCGCCGTCTTTTGTTCCCCTTGCATCATACCGGTGGGGAGCAGCCCGTGATTGATCATATCGGCCTGGCCGTCAGCAATTTCGAAAAATCCGGCGCTTTCTACAATCACGTGCTCGCCCCCTTGGGCATCACCATGCTGGTGTCCATCAGCGCCGAACAGACCGGCAGCCATCCCGCCGCCGGTTTCGGCGAGGGCAGCAAGCCCTATCTTTGGATCAGCACCGGCAAGCCCGTTGCCCGCACCCATGTCGCCTTCGTGGCGAAAACCCACGCGGCGGTGGACGAATTCTACAAAGCGGCCTTGGCGGCAGGCGGCACCGACAACGGACCTCCAGGCCCGCGCGCGCATTACAGCCCCGACTATTATGGCGCCTTCGTCCTGGACCCAGACGGCCACAATATCGAAGCCGTCTGCCGCACACCGGGCTAGCGCAACGCCAGCGCCTTCGCCTTGCCCACCACGTCCTCAAACATTTCCGCGGTCAGCCGGCGCGTGTTGGTATTGTAGCGCGAGCAGTGATAGCTCGAAATCAGCTTGAACTTTCCCACATCATAAACCACGCCGTGCTTGAAGGGATGCGTGCTGATCTTTGCCCCCAAGGTTGTCAGCACGCTGTCATGCGCGATCTTGCCCAGCGCCAATATGGCTTTCACGTTGGGCAACACGTCCAGTTCCGATATCAGAAACTGGCGGCAGGTCTTGATCTCGCTGGGCTCGGGTTTGTTCTGCGGCGGCACGCAGCGCACGGAATTTGCGATGCGGCTGTCCACCAGCTCCAAGGAGTCATCAATGCGCTCATCATAAACGCCCTTGGCCAACCCAAGCTTGAGCAAGGTGGCGTAGAGCAGGTCGCCCGCCCAGTCGCCGGTAAAGGGCCGCCCGGTGCGATTGGCGCCTTGCAGTCCCGGCGCCAGCCCCGCGATCAGCAGCCGCGCGCCCAGCGGCCCGAAGCTGGGCACAGGCGCATTGAACCAGTCGGGATGCTTCTTGCGATTGTCGGCGCGAAACGCCGATAGCCGCGGGCAGAGGGGGCAATCGTGCGGTGGTGCGGCAGGCGCTTTCATGCGCCCGAACTAGCCCTTGGCGAAAACCCTGTCTAGGCAGTCTGGAATTGCGGCGGCTTGGCCCCGTCGCGCGCGATCTGGGATTTCAGTTCATCCAGCTCGATGAAATTGTCGGCCTGGCGGCGCAGTTCGTCCGCCACCATGGGCGGGGAGGTGCGGATGGTCGAAACCACGCTCACCCGCTTGCCGCGGCGCTGCACTGCCTCGACCAGGCGCCGAAAATCGCCGTCGCCGGAAAAAATCACGACATGATCAACGCAGGCCGACATTTCCATCACGTCAATCGCCAGCTCGATGTCCATGTTGCCTTTCACGCGCCTGCGGCCCTGCGCGTCGGTGAATTCCTTGAGCGGCTTGGTCA
>CAIYRG010000473.1 GCA_903928515.1 uncultured Alphaproteobacteria bacterium
ACGAACCCGCAAACGTGATGGCGCCAATGGCGACGCCCAGGCTCATTTCGATCAGGCTTTGCGCGTGGATCGCGCCTTCCTCGCCGATGCCGAAGGCAGACGGCGAATAGAGCGCGGAACCCGCGACCAGCACCGCGGCCAAGCCGACCAGCGAATGGAATGCCGCCACGAGTTGGGGCATCGACGTCATGGAGATGCGCTTGGCAGTGATGGCGCCGATGCCGCCGCCAATGCCGAGGCCGACGACGATCATGCCCCAGGTGAGCGCGTCATGGACGCCCGCCAACCACAGCGTGGTGAGGATGGCGATCGTCATGCCGATCATGCCGTAGCGATTGCCGGCGCGCGATGTGACGGGCGAAGACAGCCCGCGCAGCGCTGAGATGAAGAGAACTCCGGCGACGAGATAAAGAAGCGCGGCGATATTGGCTGTCATCGGCTCACTTCTTCTCTTTCTTCTTGTACATGGCGAGCATCCGGCTGGTGACCATGAAGCCACCGAAGATGTTCACCGATGCCAAAACGAGCGCTGCAAAACCGAGGCCTTTGGAAATCCAGGAGCTGTCGGTGAGCGTTTCCACCGACACCGCGATCAACGCTCCGACCACGATCACCGAGGAGATCGCGTTGGTCACGCTCATCAAGGGCGTGTGCAATGCGGGCGTTACGCTCCACACCACGTAATAGCCGACGAAAATCGCCAGCACGAAAATGTACAGTCGAAAAACGAAAGGATCAATGGCTTCCATGAATACGACCCCTGCTCCTTTGTTCGGTGCGCTCTTAGGCTTTCAAAGCCGGATGCACCACTTGGCCGCCGCGCGTCACGCCGGAGCCTTTGATGATTTCATCGTCCCAATTCAGCGCGATCTGGCCCGTCTTCTTGTCGACGAAGAGCGAGACGAAATTGAACAGATTGCGCGCATACAGGCTGGAGGCGTCGACCGCCAAACGTCCGGGCAGATTGAGATGGCCCATCAGCGTGACGCCATGAATTTCGGTGACTTCGCCGGGCTTGGTGAGCGGGCAGTTGCCGCCCGCTTCGGCTGCGAGATCCACAATGATCGAGCCGGGCTTCATCGTCTTGACCATCTCTTCACTCACCAGCACCGGCGCCTTGCGGCCGGGGATGAGTGCCGTGGTGATGATGATATCCTGCTTCTTGATGGTCTCGGCGATGAGGGCTGCCTGCTTGGCCTGATATTCGGCCGACATTTCCTTGGCGTAGCCCGCGGCCGTCTGTGCGTTCTTGAACTCGTCGTCCATCACCGCAACGAAGGTACCGCCTAACGATTCCACCTGTTCCTTGGTGGCGGGGCGCACGTCGGTGGCCGACACGATAGCTCCTAAGCGCTTGGCGGTGGCGATGGCCTGAAGGCCTGCGACGCCCACACCCATGATCAGGACACGCGCGGGCGCGATGGTGCCCGCCGCCGTCATCATCATCGGCATGGCGCGGCCGAATTGCGCGGCGGCATCGATCACCGCCTTGTAGCCCGCGAGGTTGGCCTGGGAGGATAGAACGTCCATCGCCTGGGCGCGGCTGATCCGCGGGATGAATTCCATGGCGAAGGCGTCAACACCGGCGGCCGCCAGCGCGGCTGGCGTTTCCTTGTCGGTGTAGGGCGCCAGAAGGGAGGCCAGCACCGCGCCGCTTTTCAGCATCGCGATTTCCTCGGCCCCTGGCCCACGCACTTTCAAAACGATGTCGGCAGCGTTCAGCGCCTCGGCTTCGCCTGCAACGATGCGCGCGCCGGCAGCTTCATAGTCGGCATCCGAGAAGCGCGCAGCGCTTCCCGCACCCGCCTCGACCACAACGTCCACGCCAAGGGCTTTAAACTTCTTGGTCGTTTCCGGCGTGGCTGCGACTCGGGTTTCGCCCGCCCGGCGTTCTTTCGGGATCGCGATCGTAATTGCCATGTCGTGAGGCCCTTCGGGAAACGGACCCGACGAAAACTAGCCGGTCCGGAAGATAGCGAGGAAAATAGCCAGCAGGATGCAGCCCGAGACGATGATCTTCGTCCCGGTCCAAAAGCCCGCATAGGTTTGCTGATGACTGGAAATATCCATGGAGCCGCGGGTGTGGGTTCCATGATTCGTATTGTCGGCCATTACCCCGCCTCGAAAATCGTGCCTACTCTTGAGGGCTATCGCAAAGCGTTAGCCTCTGCAATGGCCGTTCACGTCGCAGGGAACCGCAGGATCGGTGGCAATCGCTGGTAAACGCGCCGCTGCCGGCCCTGCGACCCATCGCAATCGACAGCATCGCGGCAACCTCCTGTTAAGCATGAGCTGAGAGGAACTGTCGCGAAGCGGCACATTTAAGGACGCCTTTACCGCTTCAACGCCAGCATGGCCCCCGATTTTCTCAAAGCTTTTCGCAAAGCAGAAACGGGTTTTAGCCATGGCTCAGTCGATCCTCATCGTCGACGACGATCCGGTGCAGCGCCGCCTTCTCGAAGCGGCCATCGGCCGCTTGGGGCTGATCACACTGACCGCACCCGGCGGCGGGCCTGCGCTCGACCTTCTGTTCTCGCCCAAGGCCGATCAAATTTCGCTGATGCTGCTCGATCTGGTGATGCCCGATATCGACGGAATTCAGGTTCTTTCTAAACTGCGCGCCGTGAACCCGGACATGCCGGTGATCGTGCTGACCGCCAAGGGCGGCATCGATTCGGCCGTTGAGGCGATGCGCGCGGGCGCTTCCGACTTCCTGGTGAAGCCCGCGAGCCCCGAACGCATCAAGGTCTCGATTCAGAATGCGCTGAAGCTCGGTGTCCGGTCGGGCGAAGTCACGCGGCTGAAGAAGAAGCAACAGAACACGCTGGTGTTCGACGACATGATCGCCCGCAGCCCGGCGATGAAGCAGGTGATGCGCATCGGTCAGCGCGCCGCGCAATCCTCGATCCCGATTCTCATCGAAGGCGAATCCGGCGTCGGCAAAGAATTGATCGCACGCGCCATTCAAGGCTCGTCGGAACGTGCGGGCAAACCGTTCGTCACGATCAATTGCGGCGCGATCCCGGAAAATCTGATCGAGAGCATTCTGTTCGGCCATGAGAAAGGCGCGTTCACCGGCGCCTCCGACAAGCATCTCGGCAAATTCCAGGAAGCCGACGGCGGCACGTTATTCCTCGATGAAATCGGAGAGCTTCGCCTCGATATGCAGGTGAAATTGCTGCGCGCGTTGCAGGAAGGCGAAATCGATCCCGTCGGCGCCAAACGCCCGGTGAAGGTGGATGTGCGCATCATCTCCGCGACCAACCGCGATCTCGCCGATCTGACGCGCGAGAACGCCTTCCGCGAAGATTTGTATTACCGCCTGAACGTGTTTCCTGTGTTTATCCCGCCGCTGCGCGAACGCCAGGAAGACATTCCCGCACTGTCGCAATATTTCATGCAGCGCTTCGCGGCCGAAGAGAACAAGCCTGTGGCGGGCTTCTCGCCCGACGCCCTGTCGTTGCTCGAAACCTATGCCTGGCCGGGCAATGTGCGCCAGCTCGAGAACACGATCTTCCGCGCCGTCGTGCTGTGCGACGGCGACACGCTGGACGTGATGGACTTCCCGCAAATCGCGAATGCGATGGGCGTGACGGCACATGAGCGCCGCGCCACGTCCGCGCATGGCGGTGAAAGCGAAAACCTCGGCGTGTCGCGTGCGTCGTCTCCGGCGCCTTCGCGCGGTCTGCCCGTCTACGGCATGATGGCGACCGACACCGCTGGCCATATGCGCAAGCTCGAAGAGGTCGAAGCCGAGATCATCCGCATGGCCATCGCGCGCTACGACGGCCGCATGTCGGAAGTCGCGCGGCGCTTGGGGATCGGGCGCTCGACCCTGTACCGCAAACTCAAGGATCTGGGCCTCGAAGAACACGCGCTGAATGCGGGTGCCGACGACGAGATCGAGCCCAAGCGCGCGGCGGGCTAGTTCCGCGGTTCGATGTGACGTGTTTAAGCCGGCGCTGCAGCAGCGCCGGCTTTTTCTTTGTCGCAATCGCATCGATAGCTAGAAAGAATCATCGGGGTCTACGGCGATCGCGAGCACATCGAGCGTGGAGTGCTGTGCGTTCGTCAATTGAATGACGATATCGCCGGAATGCAGCTTCATCTCTTCGACTTGCGCGATGGTGGAGCAGACCGGACCATGCTTTACGAGCGGCTTGCCGGAAAGCTGACTGCCCACCACGTCGATGTCGGCGGCTTCATTGGCGGCAACGCGGTATGTGCCACTTTTGCCGACATGCAGCACGGCGTACCCGCGTAAGTCTCGCCCTGTGCGCCCGGCTTTTTCTGCGCCAGCGCGATGTCCTGCTGCTTGGCGAGTTGCAGCTTCACACGGCGGCCGACGACGAGCGCTGCGCTTGGCGCCTTGGCCTTTTCCGTCGCGGCGATAAGCGATGCCGGCGCATGGGCCCATGCCCAGTAATTGCCCGAAAGGCCGGAACTATCGGCGCCGCACACCCACGAAGCGGTCTGGGCTGAGGCGGGAAGCGGCACAGCGGCCACGGCCACGGCCACGGCCACGAGGGCTGCCGCAACTGCGAATCCTTTGGCGCCCAAAGATTTTTGCAACCAATCCCGCATCCGAAACATTTCCAATCCGCCGTTGTTCATTCCACTGTTCTAACGTGATATTCTATTATATATCACGATGAGTGCGATGTCCTAGAGGAAGGTTCATGGAAACGCGCGGACCTATCTTGATTGCTTCCTTTCTCGCCGTTCTTTCCGGCGCGATTCCCGCCTTTGCCGCACCCACCAATGTTCCCGGCGCGGGCGCAGATAGCTGCATCGAGTGGCGACAGGATCGCGCACAACGCATCCTTCGGCGCAAGGCCTCGCCGACATCGGTTGGGTAATGGGTTATGTGTGGTCGGCCAATTCGCTCTATTGGCCCGATGGCACGTTGGGCCAAGGCATGAGCCAAACCGATATCGCGGCCTGGCTCGACGATTACTGCAGCCGTTATCCGTCGGAGAATCTGGCGGGCGCATCGGAAGCGCTCATCACCGACATGGCGCAAATCGCCTTGCGCAAACAGACCGAACGTCTTTCGCAAGACGAAACGCCGTCCGCGGATGCGAGACGCAGCGCCACCGCGACGAGTCCGTATCACCGTGACAGTTTCTCGGCCATGCCCGATCCCACAGCCCGTCAATAGGTTGTAAGTGCAATAAGCCTTATGGAATCGGCACAATCAGCACGTCGACGGCTTCGTAAGGCGCGCCTGCCAATTGCAGGATCGCCAAACCCGCTTTGAGCGGGAAATCGACATGCTTGCCATCGCATGCGATGCCGCGACCGAAGCCGTTGGATTCCACGAGCGTGCCATTCACCACCACGTCGACGCGCATGCCTTCGCTGGTCACCACGCGATAGGTGCCATCCTTCGGCACCGTGAAACCGGCAAGCCCCACATACATGTATTCTTTGGGCTGCGGCAGGCCGCCGGGCGTCACGGCAAATTTCACAATATCTTTCTGCGCGAGCTTCAATTGCGTGCGCGCACCCAAGGGCAACATGTGCGCGCGCACATCATCATTACCGTGCGCCGATGACGCGCTGGAAACAGACTTGCCCCACAGAGCGACCATCGCGGCCGGTTGCGTTTCGCGGCATGGCGGCGGAGGCGGCGCATCGGTGACGGGACCGACCTGCGCGAACGCCGTACCCGCCTGGAGAACGCCCGACTGCAAAACAAAGGCGCTAACAGCAACCCATTCGCGAAATCACATGCGGCTCTCCTTTCGTGTTTTGGCGAGCCTACATCGCGGCCCCGCACCGTTGTGATTATAAAAATATAACGGTTTCGGGGGCTGAAAAATTGAATCCGGACTTGCGTCGTTATGTCCATATGGATACAACGACTTCGACGACCGTTGTCCGGCGGGCGACCTCCCTGGGCTGACGGAACTAACGGGTGGGAAACCTGCGGCGATTGCTCCCGCATCGACCGTGTTTCCCACCCATCTTTTTGCCCAATTTTTGCCCAGTGACATTCCCATCACAGTGCTGCGCGCACAGCACTTCTAACGGTATCGTAATGCAGCCCGTGATATTCCGTGCGATACAACGTCGCGAAATTC
>CAIYRG010000474.1 GCA_903928515.1 uncultured Alphaproteobacteria bacterium
CGGCAAAGCGCGCGGCAGCCTCATCCATATGCGCCAGCGCGCTGGGATCAGGCAGCAATGTTTTCAGTTTCGGATTGAGGAAATTGTCGGCCTCCGCCGCCGTGACGCCACGCGCAGCCAGCAACCGCGAGAGCGCGGCGCCATATCCGGCCTGCTCCAACGCAGTCACCGTGGCCGCATCTTGCGGCCGGTAGCGCCACGCGCGCCCGAGGAAGGACGACGAGACGCCGAGAATGTAATCCCTATCCGCTTTGGCGCTGGCCGTGTTTGCGGCTTCTGATACGCGCGCCGGCGTCAGCCCATCATGCAGTCTTTGGCCATCAAGTTTGGGAGCAATATCAGACGACATCGCTCCGCTTCTGACGCATCTTGATCCAGCGGATGGTGCCGGTGGAAGAACGCATCACGATGGTGTGCGTGGTGACAAATTGGCCGTGCAGCTTCACGCCTTCCAGCATCGTGCCGTTGGTGACGCCCGTGGCCGCGAAAATGCAATCACCCGAGGCAAGATCGTGCAGATCGTAACGCTTGTTGAAATCGCGGATGCCGAGCTTGTCGGCACGGCCGCGTTCGTCGTCGTTGCGGAACACGAGGCGCGTCTGCAACTGTCCGCCGACGCAACGCAACGCTGCCGCCGCCAGCACGCCCTCAGGCGCGCCGCCCTGGCCGATATAGATATCGATGCCGGTGGACGGATCGGTGGTGGCGATGACGCCCGCGATGTCGCCATCGCTGATGAGCTGCACGCACGCGCCAGCTTTGCGGACACCGGCGATGATCTTCTCGTGACGCGGCCGGTCGAGGATGCAGGCGGTGATTTCGTTCGGCGGCACGCCCTTCGCCTTGGCGAGCGAGCGGATGTTCTCTTCAGGATCGGCATCGAGATCGATCGTGCCCTTGGGATAACCGCCGCCGATGGCGATCTTGTCCATGTAGGTATCGGGCGCGTTCAACAGCGTGCCGGATTCGGCCATCGCCATCACCGCGAGCGCGTTGGCCGAGTGGTTGGCGGTGAGCGTTGTGCCTTCCAGCGGATCAAGCGCGATGTCGACCTTTACGCCGCCCGCACCAACCTTCTCGCCGATGAACAGCATCGGGGCTTCGTCGCGTTCGCCTTCGCCGATCACGACGGTGCCGTCGATGGGCAAACGGTTGAAGGCTTCGCGCATCGCTTCGACCGCGGCCTGGTCGGCTGCGTGTTCGTCGCCGCGTCCGCGCAAGCTCGCCACGCGAATGGCTGCCGCTTCGGTCACGCGCGCCGCTTCAAGCGTGAGAACTCTATCCAACGGGCCCGGCATGTTACTCTCCCTCGAAAAATCCGTATTGCGCTTAGTCTAAACCGTTTCCATGGGAATCATGCACGGCGCTTCGAAAACTTTGTCGGAGGCGGCAATCGTCCGCAAGGCGCGTTCCACAGCGATTTGTGACGCTTCGTGCGTGATCATGACGATAGCCACAGGTTCTCCCGGTGCACGGCCGCGTTGCAGCATGCTCTCGATGGAGATGTTCTCGCCCGCCAAATGCCGGGAAATTTCGGCCATGACGCCCGGCACATCCAGAACGTGGAAGCGCAGATAGAACGCCGAGACGCGCTCCTCGTGCGGCAATGCCTTCGCCTTGTGCAGAGTTTTGGCGGGACGCCCGAACGCCGGTGCGAAAGCCTCGCCACGCGCCACATCAAGAATGTCGGCGATGACGGCCGAAGTGGTCGGGCCGCGCCCTGCTCCGCGTCCCTCAAAGAAGAATGCGCCTGCCTCGCCCGCATGCGCGACGACAGCGTTGAAGCTGCTATCGACATCAGCCAGCGGCGTGCCGGCGCGCACCATCGCGGGCTGCACATATTGCTCGACGCCCTTGTCGGTCTTGCGCGCCACGCCCAGCAATTTGATGCGATAGCCGAATTCACGCGCGAATTTGATGTCGTCCGGGCTGATGTGCTGGATGCCCGTCACCGACATGCCCGCATAATCGGGCGCCACACCGAAGGCCAGACTCGCCAGCAATGTGAGCTTGTGCGCGGTGTCACCGCCGCCCACATCAAGCGTCGGATCGGCTTCGGCGTAACCAAGCTTCTGCGCTTCCGTGAGCACATCGCCAAACGAGCGGCCGGTGGATTCCATCTGCGTCAGAATGAAATTGCAGGTGCCGTTCAAGATGCCGCGCACGGCCGTCACCGGATAGGCGACGAGGCTTTCGCGCAGCGCCTTCACGATGGGAATGCCGCCCGCGACCGCCGCTTCGAATTTCAGCGCCAAGCCATTTTGTTCGGCAAGCCCTGCCAATGCGAGGCCGTGATGGGCCAGCAACGCCTTGTTGGCTGTGACGACATGCTTCTTGTTGCGCAAAGCGCTTTCAACGAGCGAGCGCGCCGCGCCCTCTTCGCCGCCAACCAGCTCCACCACAACATCCACATCGCCGCGCTCGGCGAGCGCAACGGGATTTTGCTCAAACGCCACACCCGAAAGATCGACACCGCGATCCTTCTTTGAACGAGCCGACACCGCCGTGAGTTGAAGCGCACGACCGACGCGAGCTTCCAGCGCGCGCGCATCGTCGATCAAGACTTTGGCAACGCCCGCACCAACAGTGCCGAGCCCTGCCAAACCAACGCGCAAGGGCGTGCTCATTTTGAATCTTCCATCGGCTGTGCGTTCTTGCCGACGTTGCCGAGGAAGCGGCGCACATTGCGTGCGGCCTGACGCACGCGCTGCTCGTTCTCCACAAGGCCGATACGCACATAGCCTTCGCCGTATTCGCCGAAGCCGATGCCGGGCGAAACCGCGATCTGCGCTTCCATCAACAATCGCTTGGCGAATTCCATCGAGCCCACGTCGCGGAAGGCTTCCGGGATCGGCGCCCACGCGAACATCGAAGCCGGAGGCGATGGGATTTCCCATCCCGCGCGCGACATGCTTTCCACCAGCACGTCACGGCGCGATTTGTAGATGGCGCGGATTTCCTTGGCGCAATCCTGCGGCCCGTTCAGCGCCGCAGCAGCCGCGACCTGGATCGGCGTGTACGCGCCGTAGTCGAGATACGATTTGATGCGGGCGAGCGCGCCGATCAGCGTCTTGTTGCCGGCCGCAAACCCCATGCGCCAACCCGGCATTGCATAGGTCTTCGACAGAGATTGGAATTCGACGCAGATATCCTTGGCGCCTTCCACTTGCAGCATCGACGGCGGCGGGTTGTTCTCATCGAAATAGGTGTCGGCGTAAGCGAGGTCGGAAAGAATCCAGATCTCTTCCTTCTTCGCGAAAGCGACGACCTCTTTGTAAAAGTCGAGATCGACCGTTTGCGCCGTCGGGTTCGACGGATAATTCACCACCAGCGCCAAAGGCTTCGGCACCGAATTGTTCACCGCATTGATCGCGGCGCGCAGAAATTCTTCCGGCGAGGTCGCAGGCAAATGGCGGATCGAAGCGCCCGCAAGAATGAAGCCGAAGGCGTGAATCGGATAG
>CAIYRG010000475.1 GCA_903928515.1 uncultured Alphaproteobacteria bacterium
CTGAGATGCTTGATCTCTTCACGCTATTCCATCTGAATCTGGCCTTTTCCTCTATCGAGGAACAAGCGCGGGACACCGTGATCGAGCGCGCCTATTGGCCGGCGCTGGAGCTGGCTGCCAAGTTCGGCCCTATCGGAATCGAGGCGACAGGCTTCACGCTCGAAGAAGTCGCCAAGCGCGATCCCAAATGGATCGCACGCCTGCGTGCGCTCATTCATGAGGGTAAGGTGGAGCTGATCGGCTCCGGCTACTCGCAAATGATCGGCACGCTGGTTCCCGCCAAGGTGGTCGCCGCCAATCTCGCCATCGGCAATCAGATTTACCAAGAGCTTCTCGGCGTGCGCCCCTCGCTGGCGCTGGTGAACGAGCAGGCCTATGCGGGTGGCCTTGTCGGCCACTATCTCGATGCCGGCTATTCCGCGATGCTGATGGATTGGGACAACCCCGCCTCGCATCACCCCGAGTGGAATCCCGAATGGCGTTACGCGCCGCAACGCGCACTCGGCGCCGATGGCCGTTCCATAGCTTTGCTGTGGACCAACACGGTGGCGTTTCAGAAGCTGCAGCGCTTCGCGCATAACGACATCGAGCTGGACGAATATATCGATTTCGTTGCGGGGCATCGGTCTGAAGCGCCGCGCGCGCTGTGCCTCTATGCCAGCGATGGTGAAATTTTCGATTATCGCCCTGGGCGCTATCGCACCGAAGAAGCGATGAATGGCCCCAGCGAATGGGCTCGCCTGCAGGAAGCCTATGCGCGGTTGAAAACGCTTGAACGCGCGCGGTTCGTTGCGCCGTCAGACGTGCTGTCGCTGCAAGCGCCCGGAGCGGGTCAAACGCTCCGGCTTGAAACCGCGGCCTTCCCGATCCCGGTGAAGAAGCAGCGCAAATACAATGTCAGCCGCTGGGCGGTGACGGGGCGTGACAATCTCGCCGTCAACGCGGCGTGCGAACGGATCTATCGCGCGCTGGTGAAGGCGGATGCGCCTTTGCCTGCATGGAAGGAATTGTGCGGGTTGTGGGCCAGCGATTTTCGCACCCACATCACCGAGAAGCGCTGGGAGAAATATTGCGCGGCGCTGGAAGAGGCCGAAGCTCGCCTCGGCACGGTGCAAAAACCCATCGCAGCGTCGCTTGGCGGCACGGCCGTCACGGATCGCTATCTCGATATCGCCACGCCGCAATTGCGCGCGCGGTTGGACCGCCGCCGCGGCCTTGCGGTGCACAGCCTCGCCTTCGCGCCGGATTTCACACCGCTGATCGGCGGCTTGGCGCATGGCCATTTCGACGACATCACCCTACAGGCGGATTGGTACACCGGCGATTGCGTGTTCGAAGGGCCGGGCGAACCGAAGGTCACCGATCTCGATTGGGCGGCCACGCACATCGAACACACAGCAAGTGGCGAAACCCTGGTCCAGGGCCGAATTGAAACGCCGCTGGGCCCCATCCTCAAAACGCTGCGCTTTCGCGCCGATGCGCCGCGGGTGGATTTCGAGGTGGTGTTCGATTGGCCGTCTTGGGGCAAAGGCTCTTTGCGCCTGGGCCATATCACGCTGCTGCCTGCCGCGTTCGATTGGGATGGGCTGACGTTGGAGACGCATAATGGCGGCTTCGCCACCGAACGTTTCGCGCTGAAAGACGAGACCATCGATCACGGCGCGGCGGTTTCCTTCCTGGTGTCGCTCTCCTGCGGCCTGGGTATGACCGAAGGCTGGGCCGAATTGGGCGATGCCAAGCACAGAGTGCGCGTGGAAGTGGACCGCGAGACCGCGCCCATGTTGGGCTTGCTGACGCACAAGCGCATCGGCGGCAGCCTGTTCTGCCAATTGGCCCTGTCGGCTCTCGAGCTCGACGACACGCGCCATCCGCATACGTACCGCGCGGGCCCGCGCGTTGCGCGATTTTCGCTCACCGGCAAAAGCGTATGATGACGCGCATGCGCGTTGCGCTTCCCTCTCATCAGGTGTGACCTCCAACCAGGTGTTAAATGGCCAATATTCCTTACGGCCGGCAATCGATCGACGAGCACGACATCCAGGCCGTCGTCGATGTGCTGAAATCCGATTTCATCACCCAAGGCCCGGCCATACCCGACTTCGAGACGCGCCTCGCGTCCTATTGCGGTGCGGCGCATGGCATCGCCGTCAATAGCGCCACGGCCGCTCTGCACATCGCCTGCGCGGCGCTGGGCGTGGGGGCGGGTGATGTTGTCTGGACAAGCCCCAACACCTTTGTCGCCAGCGCCAATTGCGCGCGCTATTGCGGCGCCGATGTC
>CAIYRG010000476.1 GCA_903928515.1 uncultured Alphaproteobacteria bacterium
ACCGTGCTCTTCATGTTGAACGTCCCGTTCCCGACCTGCGTCGATGGTTTAGGGAAGCATGAGAGCGTAAATGGCGCCGTATATTGAATATTGGAATCCGCAAGCATACAAAATCGCGCAGAATGGTTTTGTGCTGCTGGCGGAGCAGAATTACTCATGCTGCCATGGCTGTGGTCTTGTACTGAATGCAAAAATGACTGTATGACTGACTGACTGACTGAAGGAACGAATGAATGAATGAGCTAACCAGCATATGAGCGCACCGCGGTGGCGGAGAAGTCGGGCGCCAGGGAGCCCGGGGCGGTCTGCCAGGCGGCGACGTGCGCCGGGGCGCTGTCGGGCGGGCTGGCGGCCAGCTGGGAGGCGGCGGAGGGGCCGTTCACCCTGTGTGGGGGCGGCCGGGAGGGAGAGCGGAGTGGGGGGGAGATGAAAGCGGCGCGAGGCGCAGCGAGGAGCAGTGGGAGCAGTGGGACGGACGGACTGACGGACTGAGCGGGGCGCGGGAGTGTGGAATAAGGTGCGAGAGAAGTGCGGGAGGTGCGTGGTGGTGGACGGGCGGGGGGGAAGGAGGTATGTTGTAGCGCCGTGCAACTTATAAAAAATGCTCTGGCAAGAAGGCGCTTTAACTCGCCTTGAATGTTTTCTGCCAGTAACCGACGTCTATCCATTTTCCAAATTTGCGGCCGACTTGCGGAAAGTGTGCGACTTTTTCAAAGCCAAAATATTCGTGGAGACTCACGCTGGCTTGGTTGGGTAGCGCAATACAGCCCAGCGCCACGTGACAATCTGATTTTTCCAGCTCGGCGATCAATGCTGAATACAGCGCGCTGCCGAGGCCTTTTGCCGTCATGTCATGTTGCAAGTAAACGGTGATCTCCGCGGTGGTTTTGTATGCGCTGCGCTCCTTCCACTTCGATGCGTATGCGTAACCCGTAATTGCTTCATCGATTTCACAAACCAGCCACGGATACAATTTTGTATAACGCTCTACGCGCGTAGCCATGTCGGTGTCAGATAAGGGTGTTTCCTCAAAAGTGACGGGAGTGTTTTGGACGTAGTGGTTATAGATATCGCAAATAGCTGATATGTCTTGTGGTGCGCAGGCACGTATGTTCACGGCTATTTCCTTATCCAACGGATTCACGACCGGCATCGGCTGGCCCGGATCGCCAATTCTCGCGCGAAATCAAAGCGCAATACGACCGGTCGGCCGGCGCGTAGCGGGTTTTTTTTGATTCGCGGATTTCTCGCGTCCGATACGAGAAAAATTAAGGCTCGCGTAAGTATATCCGCGCATACTCGCATCGCCGGTTGGGAACTTTTCGAACGTAATAGTTGAAAATTACAGGGGGAAGCAAGCATGAATCAGAACGCTGGATCGGGAGATGGCGCGCGCGGGCAATATACGCGGGAACTGGATTTTAAATTAGTGTCTGATCTTGAAAAGATGGCGGGCGATCTTTATGTGCGCATCATGGCAAGACAACGCTCGTTCGATATACACCAGGCCAGCGAAGCGGCCGAGCATTGCTTCAGGCAAGCCGAAGTTTTTATACATTACCTGGCTGAGCAACGAAAAAGAAATAACGTGTCGGAAACCAGCAACTAGCGGGCGACGTTCGCGGTCACGGCCCGCGTGATCATTGATTGGCTAAGGCGCTTGATAAACCTTTCCATCACGGCTTTCTGACTGAGGGGTGAGTCCGGGATTTCGCGTAACAACTTGCGCGCCGGATGAACGGGCATCCTCTGCAAAGAATGGTGCGCCCTGCAAGATAGGGCTACGCTAGTAGTGGACTCGTCAGAACAATCATTTCACGAATTGCGACTGGCGTTGCCTTCATGATCGCGTAAGAAGAGTCGAGTGGCGACGCTGGAATAAACCTTTCCCTCACCCGGCGCTACGCGCCCGCCCTCTCCCAGAGGGGCGAGGGCTTCAATAGTAGCCATCTTGCCAGAATAAACACATCCAGCATCTGCAGGATTCCCGGAAGACGAAGACTTCGCTGTAGGCGATTGGCAAATCGATCGCGCAAAATGTTGATCGAAGCCTGTCCGCAGAACTATCATGCGACAAAGTTACAATCCACAATCTTCGCACTATAGGAAACTGCAATGGCTTCGATGCCGGAACATGAACCAAACGCGAGTGCCGTTATCACGCATCATGTAAAGGATGCTCACACAGAGCACTACGAAAATTGGCTGGGCGAAATCGTCCCTTTATGCAAAACATATCCGGGGCATCTGGGCGTGCTGGTAATACGACCGGTGGTGGGTGCTACCACCACGTTCACGGTGGTCATCCGATTCGATACGCGCGAGCATCTATGCACATGGATGCAATCCGAAGACCGCAAGCGACTCATCGAAAAAGCCAAGCCGTTTCTGATCGAAGACGACAGATTTCTTGTGCGTAGCGGTCTGGATTTCTGGTTCACGCCTGAGGCCGCCAAAGCGAAATTGCCGACGAGATGGAAGCAGTTTCTGGTGACATGGTCGGCGATTTTTCCTCTGTCGCTGATTATGGTTCCGACCATGGACCTGATGCTGAACCGTTTGGGATTGCCGGACAACCGCTACGTCAAGACGATGTGCGTAACGTTTGTTGTTGTGCTGCTCATGGTTTATGTGGTGATGCCGCGTTATACCAAGCTGGTGCATCGCTGGCTGTTTCGCTGATTGCGTTCTATCGATCTGTTCTCAGCGCAAATTCTTTGACCTGTCTCATCCAGCGCGCGTGGCGTTTCTCTTGCGGAACAACTAATCGTAATGGACCTTCAGCCGTGGACACCGGTGCGCCGTCACGCGCAAAGCACAACAAGACTGCGCGGTCGGTAAATTCCGGATCCAGTTCCGGCAATGCGAAGACTGCGCGATAACCATCGGCCGCAGTAACCAGCAGGTAATCTGCCAGACGCTTGCCACGGATCTCCGTTCCCATAGCGGCTCCGGCTTTTTGCAGCACAGCGCCTGCGGCAACACATTCGTAATCCGCCGGCTTGCCATCTTCCGATACAACTTGAGCGTGGCGGGTCGGCAACTGCTTAAGATCATCTATGGAGAATTGCACCGCTTCAGGCTTGATGCCGGTGATGGAAATGAGTGCCGAATCGGCACGAGCCGATAAGGACGCAAACAGCAAGCCGGCAGCAATAGCAAAATTGAGATGGGTTATCGTGCGCGAGTTGCATCGTTCGAACATGAGCGTCCTTTGATCAATCAGTAACGAAGGCCGCCGCTATCTTAGCGGAACATTCGACGGCACATCCTGAATGCTTTATTCGATGGTTCTCGCGGTTGGCAAGCGACTATCTCAATATTGCTATAGCGCGCTGATTTTGTCGTAGAGTTTGCGGTCGAGCGTAATTCCTTCGATGCGCCGACGTTCGCGTTCCTTGAATGCACGCTCGGATGGAATGCGGATTTCATCGACGCCGGGTTG
>CAIYRG010000477.1 GCA_903928515.1 uncultured Alphaproteobacteria bacterium
ACACACCGTGATGTCGGCAGCGCCGCCTTTCTTGTTGGCATGGCGCGCCATGCGGAACGAGATGTCACCCGTGCCGCCCGCGATATCGAGGATGCGCCAACCGGGCTGCGGATTGAGCATGTTGACGAATATGTCCTTCCACACGCGATGGATGCCCAGCGACATGGCGTCGTTCATGATGTCGTAGCGATCCGCCACGGAATCGAACACGCCTTTCACCAGCCCCGCTTTCTCGTCTTCCGAGACGTCGCGGAATCCAAATGGAACGCTTTCTTTCACCGGTTCACTCATGGGGCGATTTCCTTCTCTACCATCATAGCCTCCGGGTAGACGGTTGAGCTACCGTCTAAAGTCCTTTGAAGAGTCGAATAACCGGGAAAATCGATCCACAACCGCCATGCCCGAACTGCCTGAAGTCGAAACTGTGATGCGCGGCCTGGAACCGGCGCTGAAGAACAAGCGCATCGCGCAGGTCGCGCTGCGCCGGAAGGATCTGCGCATCCCCTTCCCGCGCGATTTCGCCGAGCGGCTCACGGGGCGCAAAGTCGAATCGCTCGAACGCCGTGCCAAATACATCCTCGTGCACCTTGAGGGCGACGACACGCTGATCGTCCATCTCGGCATGTCCGGGCGCTTCACCGTCTATGGCCCCAACTCGGCCGCTCTCGCCGGAGAATCTGGGGCTGAGAATGCTGGCGCTGAGAAACCGGGACGCTTTCTGCACAAAATGGCCGACGACGGCAGCGGCGAAGGCAAGCACGATCATGTGGTGCTGACGACGGATGAAGGCCACCGCCTCGTCTACACCGATCATCGCCGCTTCGGGCTGATGACGTTAAGCCCGCGCGCCGAATTGTCCGTACACAAACTATTCAAGGATTTGGGACCGGAACCATTGTCGGATGCCTTCACCGCAGCCAGCCTGTCGAAGGCGCTGAAAGGCAAGAAGACGCCCATCAAATCAGCGTTGCTGGACCAGCGCGTGGTATCGGGCCTCGGCAATATCTATGTGTGCGAGGCGCTGTATCGCGCCGGCATTTCGCCCAAGCGCCTTGCCACAACCATCGCCGGCCCGCGCGCCGAAAAACTGGTTCCCATCATCAAAGCGGTGCTGCAGGAGGCCATCGCGGCCGGCGGGTCCACGCTGCGCGACTACGCCCATGCCGACGGCGAACTCGGCTATTTCCAGCATTCCTTTTCGGTTTATGACCGTGAGGGAGAGCCTTGCGCCACGCCGGGCTGCAAAGGCGTCATAAAGCGTCTGGTGCAAGCCGGACGATCCACCTTTTATTGTGGCGTCTGCCAGCGTTGATCCCGGCTAAAACTGGCCCTGCCATTGACCCTACGGGCCGCTAGGGCTATAGGCCCGGACCCTCTTTTATCGAAAGAAAGACGATGCCCAATACCGATTCGGCCAAGAAGCGCACCCGCCAGAACGTCAAGCGCACGGAAGTGAACAAAGCCCGCAAAACTCGGGTCCGTAGCGCTGTGCGTAAGGTGGAAGAGGCCCTGGCCTCCGGCGACAAAAAAGCCGCAGAAGCCGCCATGAAGGCCGCAGAACCCGCGATCATGAAGGGCGTGTCCAAAGGCGTGCTCCACAAGAATACCGGTTCGCGCAAGGTGGCCCGCTTGGCCGGCCGCGTGAAGAAGCTGAACGGCTAAGCCTGCCCCTACCGGGGCCTCCGGGTGAAGCGGCTGAATGGATGCCGCTCCCTGCCGGGGCCCTGAGACAATCCTCCGTATTCGGTCTAATTTTTCTCCGTATACGGCTCGAATACTTTCTTTTCCTTTGATTTTTGTCCGTGGACGGATGGGTTAACGCTACCGTTAACCATTTGTCGCGCAACCGTCGCGCGACTGTCGCCTAAGCCTCTGAAAGGCCTGTGATTCTGTTCGTCCGTACACGGCCAACCCCCTAATATTGCGGGGCTTTTTGCCTTTGTCACGGAACCGACAAAAGGCGAAATGCAAGCACAAATCGCGCTTGCAACGGTTAAGACCCCCTGTATAAGCTGCCCCTCGATCCCGGACGACAGAACCGAGATAGGGGCAATGGCAATGAGAAATCCGCAAATAAAACCAAGACCTTCGGACCTCGTTGCGGGCAACGGATTAGTTCCGGCCTAGATTAACCTAAGTAAAAATCTCTAAATTTCGGAACTTTTATTGTGCCGACCTTTTCCGGCACCGCAGTCTTTTTGTCTCTGCTCTTGGGATGTCTTTTGTGATGAGCCAGTCCGCTCCCTACGCCGGCGATGTCGACCCCAAGGATGCTTGGGAGGCCATGACCAAGAACCCGCAGGCCCAGCTCGTGGACGTCCGCACCGAGGCCGAATGGGCCTATGTCGGCCTGCCCGACGTGTCCCCGCTGCAGCGCCAGGTTCTGTTGGCCGAGTGGCAGAGCTTTCCGGACATGAGCCAGAACCCGACCTTCGTCGCCGAATTGTCGGCGGCACTTTCGGCGGCGGGCTGCGCCAAGGGCCAACCGATCTTCTTCCTCTGCCGGTCTGGGGCGCGCTCACGCTCAGCGGCCGTCGCGATGACGCAGGCGGGCTACGGCCCCTGTTTCAACATCCGGGAGGGATTTGAGGGCGCGCTGGACCAGGAACGCCACCGAGGCAGGCGCGCCGGGTGGAAGGCGGATGGCCTCCCCTGGATGCAGTCGTAAGACCGCTCGCGCTTCAAGAATTCGTCGAATTGGCCGTTACGGCAATCAGAACAAGCGGACGAAAAGTCCGCACAAGTAATAAGGGGTTGGGGTGATGATGGGTTTGCCTTTGCAACGAAGCGAGGTGCCGGGCGGCGATCAAGGCTGGACCGACCTCTGGGTGGGCGTGCGCGACCGCTTGCGGTCGGAGTTGGGCCAAGGCGTGTTCGACACCTGGATTGCACCTTTGACGCTGCAGGATTCTCAGGCCGGTCACGTGCGCCTTGTCGCACCGCGCCGCCTGGTGCGCGATTACGTCGCGCAACATCACGGCGCGCGCATCGAGCGCGCTCTTGCTGCGGCCTCCTCGTCTTTTGCGAGCCTCGACATCGTCGTGGCGCAGGTGGAAATGCGCGTGGCGCAAGTCGCGCCGCGTCCCATGCCGATCCCCGCGCTCAAGGCAGCACCGGGTTCGCTATCGGGATTGTGGGATCGCGAGCCTGACGCCTCGCAGAGCTTCAATTCGTTCGTGCCGAGCGCGAACAATGAGTTCGCGTTGAAGGCCGCGCAGCGTTTCGCCACCGAGCGCGACGTGGAGCCCGGCCTGCTGTTTCTGCATGGCGGTTTTGGCTACGGCAAAACGCATTTGCTCAACGCCATCGCACTCGACGTGCGCGAGAAGAAGCGCGGCCGTGCGCTGTCTTTGCGCGCCGAAGATTTCATGCGCCGCTTCCTCTCTGCTCTGCGCAGCCAAGAAACGCTGGCGTTCAAGGAAGAATTGCGCGGCGCCGACATTTTGCTGATCGACGATCTGCAACACATTTGCGGCCGTGCGGCGACGGTGAACGAATTCCTGCACACCGTGAACGCCTTCACCGATCTGAAGCGCAAAGTGGTGATCGCGGCGGATCGTCCGCCGTCTCAGTTGGAAGGCTTGCCCGCCGACGTGCGCTCGCGCCTGTCGGGTGCGCTCGTCATCGCCATCGACAAGCCCGACGCCGCCGCGCGTCTCGCGATCCTCAAGGCGCGCGCTGCCGAATTGGAAGAGAAGCGCCCGCGCTCGGCCCTGCCCGAGGCCGTGCTGGAGCACGTGGCGCAAGCCATCGACGGGTCCCCGCGCGAAATCCTGGGCGTGCTGACCAAGCTGTCGACCTATGCAGACCTCACCGGCAAGCCGGTGACGGTGGCCGTGGCCGAAGACGCGCTGGGCGCGCGCACCGCGCCGGGCGACAAGCGCGTGACCATCGAAGAGATCCAGAAGAAGACGGCTGAGTTCTACAAACTCGACCTGCGCGAGCTGCATTCGCCCCGCCGCGCCCGCCGCGTGGCACGCCCGAGGCAGGTCGCCATGTTCCTGGCGCGGGAGCTGACCAGCCGTTCGCTGCCCGACATTGGGCGCCGTTTCGGAGGCCGGGATCACACCACGGTGCTGCATGCCTGCCGCCGAATCGAAGAGCTTTGCCGGACCGATTCCGTGTTCCAGCAGGAGGTGGAATTCCTCCGCAAAGTGCTGGGCCACCCAGGCCACTGAGCAGGCCTTCTCCGGACGCCAATTGTGACATCGCAAAGCCGCCAAAACCTCACTGTTTTGGCGGCTTTGAGCTTGTTATAGTTCCGGCTGCCGACTCGCGGATTTGGCGTTTCACAAACGCACCAAACGCGGGTTAGGGTGGGCGTAACAAACAATCCCAAACGGGCAAATCGGCGAATTCGGCCAACGGAACACCATGAAAATCAATGTCGAGCGTGGCGCCTTTCTGAAGGCCTTGGGGCATGTGCAAAGCGTCGTGGAACGGCGCAACACCATCCCGATCCTCTCCAACGTCATGATCGACGCGGCGAAGGGCAAGTTGAAGCTCACCGCCACCGATCTCGACATCGAGATCGTGGAAGCCTTGCCAGCCGATGTGCTGCGCAACGGCGCGGCCACGGCGCCCGCGCACATCCTCTACGACATCGTGCGCAAGATGCCGGACGGCTCGCAGGTGCAGGTCGAATTGCTGTCGGGCGATAGCGGCCGCTTGGCGGTGTCTGCCGGTTCGGTGCGCTTCGAACTCGCGTGCCTGCCCAAGGAAGATTTCCCGCAAATGTCGGCGGGCGCACTGCCCCATCGCTTCCGTCTTGCGGCGGAAGATCTCAACGCCATCATCGATCGCACGCGCTTCGCCATCTCCAACGAAGAGACGCGCTTCTATCTCAACGGCATCTATTTGCACGCCGCCAAAGACGGCAAAGCACCGTGCCTGCGCGCAGTGGCGACCGACGGCCATCGCTTGGCGCGCTACGAATTGGAATTGCCCGATGGCGCCGGCGAAATGCCGGGCATCATCGTGCCGCGTAAGACGGTTGCCGAATTGCGCCGCCTGCTCGAAGACGCAGAAGGCGCCATTGATATTGCGCTCTCCGATACCAAGATTCAGTTCAGCTTCGACGGTGTGGAATTGACGTCGAAACTTATCGACGGCTCCTTCCCCGATTATCAGCGCGTCATCCCTTCCGGGAACGACAAGGCGCTGACCGTCAATGCGAAGGATTTCAGCCAGGCGGTGGACCGCGTTTCGACCATCTCGGCCGACAAGACGCGCGCCGTGAAGCTGAACCTGAACGGAGACAAGGTGACTCTGTCGGTGGTGAACCCGGAATCGGGAACGGCCACCGAAGAGCTGACCGCGAATTACAGCGCCGATGCGATCGAGATCGGATTCAACGCCCGCTATCTGTTGGACATCACCAACCAGATCGGCGGACGCGACGTGCGCTTCTTGTTGGCGGATGCGGGCTCGCCGACACTGATTGAAGATACCGAGGACGGGCGGACGCTGTACGTTCTCATGCCCATGCGGGTCTAGGATTGGAACAGACGAATTTGGCCAAGGACAACGGCGAATGGAATTCGCCGGGCACGCCGGAGGTTTCGCCAAGCGAGACCCGGAACAGTGCAGCCGATGCCTCAGTTTCTCTTGCCACTGTCGCACTCACCCAAATCCGGCTGGTGAATTTTCGCTCCTACACGCAAAGCGAAATTTCCGTGGCGGCAGCGCCCGTGGCGTTGATCGGTGAGAACGGCGTCGGCAAAACGAATTTGCTGGAAGCGATTTCGCTGCTCGCACCTGGCCGGGGCTTACGCGGCGCGAAATTATCGGAAGTGCAACGCCGTGCGCCGCAAGAGCCGGTTTCGGGAGCCCCCTTTGACGGCGCGTTGTGGGCGGTGTCTGCGACGCTCAACCGCGAAGGCAATGATTGGGCGCTGGGCACAGGCATCGCGGCATCAAGCAGTGGCGCGGAACGCCGGCTCATGCGCTTGAACGGCGCGGATGCGGCCGGCGCGGATATTGCCGAACTTCTTCCCGTGCTGTGGCTGACGCCGGTAATGGATCGCTTGTTTCTGGAAGGTGCCAGCGGGCGGCGGCGGTTTCTCGACCGCCTCGTGTTCGGCCTTGATGTCGGACACGCGCGCCGCACCGTGCGTTATGAGACCGCGATGCGTGAACGCGCCCGCCTTCTGGCAATGGGCCGCACCGATCCGTCCTGGCTTGAGGCCTTAGAAGACACGATGGCCGAAATGGGCAGCGCCATCACCTGCGCGCGGCTGGATGCCATCGACGCCTTGAACGGCGAATTGTCCAAACGCGAAAGCGAAGGCGATTTTCCCTGCGCCCAGCTTTCGCTCGAAAATGCGCCCGACATCGCAACCATTTCGGATGCGGGCGTTTTGCGCGATCGCTTGTTCGCCATGCGCGGACGCGACGCGGAAGCAGGGCGCACATTGATCGGGCCGCATACGGCCGATCTGGTGGTGCGCCATACGGAGAAGCGCGCAGACGCGCGGCAATGCTCGACCGGCGAGCAGAAGGCATTGCTCATCTCCATCGTCCTCGCCAACGCCTGGCTGCAGAAGCACAAACACGGGCACGCACCGCTTCTGCTGCTGGACGAAATCGCCGCGCATCTGGATTCGGGACGGCGCGCCGCGCTGATCTCGGAAATCCTCGCGCTCCGGGCGCAAGCCTGGATGACCGGCACCGACCGCGCACTGTTCGCGCGCGATTCAGCCGAAAGCGATGTTCAAATCTATGCCGTGAGCAACGGCCGTTTTGTGCCCCAGGAGTAAGACATGTCGGGTTCCGGTGGATTGACGCCGCCCTCAAACGGCGAAACCTATGATGCGGATTCCATCAAGGTTCTTAAGGGCCTCGATGCGGTGCGCAAGCGCCCAGGCATGTATATCGGCGACACCGATGACGGCTCGGGCCTGCATCACATGGTCTATGAAGTGGTCGACAACGCCATCGACGAAGCGTTGGCCGGCTATTGTGATCGCGTGGACGTGTCGCTGAACGCCGATGGCTCGGTGACGGTGCGCGACAATGGCCGCGGCATCCCGGTGGACATCCACACCGGCGAAGGCGTGTCGGCCGCCGAAGTGATCATGACGCAGCTTCATGCGGGCGGAAAATTCGAACAGAACGCCTACAAGGTTTCCGGCGGTCTGCACGGCGTGGGCATATCGGTGGTGAACGCACTGTCCGAACATCTCGACCTGCGCGTCTGGCGTGAGGGCAAAGAGCATTACATGCGCTTTCGCATGGGCGATGCCGAAGCCCCGTTGAGGATTGTCGGCGAGTCCGATGGCAGACGCGGCACGGAAGTCACCTTCCTGCCCAGCGGCACCATCTTCACCAAATTGGAATTCGATTACGGAACGCTAGAGCATCGCCTGCGCGAATTGGCCTTCCTGAATTCCGGCGTGACCATCGCGTTGGCCGACAGGCGCGGCGTGGAGAAGAAAGAAATTCTTCTCAAATATGACGGCGGCCTAGAGGCCTTCGTGCGCTATCTCGACCGCACCAAAGCGATGCTGATCCCCAATCCGGTGATGGTGGTCGGCGAACGCGAAGGCATGGTCATAGAAGCCGCGCTCGCGTGGAATGACTCGTATCACGAGAACATGTTGTGCTTCACGAACAACATC
>CAIYRG010000478.1 GCA_903928515.1 uncultured Alphaproteobacteria bacterium
GATCGATGCGGCCAAGGGCCTCGGCAATCGCCGCCTCATCCCCGCCGGTCCTTTGCGCGAAAAACCGGAAGACGGTTTTGGCCGCGCCGATGCTGTGGTGCTGATGGGCGACGGCGAACCCAATCTCACACCGTTCAAAGGTCCCGTGTTGCGCGCCCATCTTCTTCCCAACGCGCCGGAATCTTTGCGCGGAAAGCCCGTCTTCGCGTTCGCCGGGATCGGGCGCCCGGCCAAATTCTTCGCAACCCTGCAGGCCTATGGCGCAGACCTGATCGCCACGCAGTCCTTCGCCGACCACCACGTCTATTCCTCGTTCGAACTCACCGCCCTGCGCGCAGCGGCCTCAGCCGCCGGTGCGCAATTGGTGACGACCGAGAAAGATTACGTGCGCATCGCACCCGACGACCGCAATCACATTCTGGCGCTGCCAATCCATGCGGCGTTCTCGTCGGTCGATGGTCTCGATTCGCTGCTGAACAAACTGCAGACAGAATGAGCAATTCCGACTTCCAACCGGGTTCCAAACTCACAGCGTCGCGCCGCCTGCGCTATACGCTGGAAGCTGCGGGATTCTTTTTGGTCATCGGTTTTTTTCGTCTTTTCTCTATCGACACGGCATCTGCCATCGGCAGTTGGATCGCCCGAAAATGGCTGATGCCCACGGGCCTCTCCAAAACCGCGCGCCGCAATATCGCGGAGTCTTTTCCGCAAAAGACAGAAGCCGAGCGCGAGGGAACGTTGCGCGGCATGTGGGACAATTTGGGGCGCGTGCTCGGCGAATACGCCCATCTCGGGAAGTTGCATGCAACCGGCGCAAATCCGCGTGTGGAAATCGTTGGCCTTGAGAACATCGCAGCCGCGCGCCAATCCGGCAAAGGCATGCTGTTCATCTCAGGGCATTTCGGAAATTGGGAGGTGCTGCCCTTTGCGGCCCGCGATTCCCGACTTACGGGCGCATCCGTGGTGCGGCCGACCAACAATCCGTTCGTCAATGCGTGGCTGGAACGCCAGCGCATCACCAACGGTCTCCCCGAATTGATCGCCAAGGCGCAAGGCGCGCGCCGCATCTTCACGCTGCTGCGCAAGGGCGACATCATCTGCATGCTGGTGGATCAGCGCGCCTCGGAAGGCGTAGACGCCCCGTTCCTGGGCCGCGATGCCCCGACAACCCCGGTGCCCGCCGCGTTGGCGTTGAAGCTCGGCGTGGCGATCATTCCCGTCAGCAACGTGAGACTGAACGGCGCGCATTTCCGCGTGACGGTGCATGCCCCCATCGTGCCCGCCAACACGGGCAATCACGACCGCGACATGCTGGAAACAACCGCCGCCATCAACCGCTTCATCGAAGCGCGCGTGCTGGAACATCCCTCGCAATGGTTGTGGATGCACCGGCGCTGGGCGACGCCCGGCTCCAAGCTGCGCAAGCGCGGCGCTCAAACCTTATCGGGCGCGACGATGGAGCCTTCGGGCAGCAATCCCACATCCAACCGCGTCTGAAACCAGTTCAACCGCCAATCCAGATGCGATGTGGCGGTTCGGCCCGACGCACCGACCTCGCCCAAGATGTCGCCGTGGCTAACGCTGTCGCCCACATCTCCGCGCACCTTGCTCAAATGCGAATATGTCGTGCTCACGCCATGGCCGTGATCGAGGATGAGCGTGTTGCCGGTTTCGTAGAGTTCATCCGCCAAACGAATGATGCCATCGGCAGGCGCGTGAATATGCGCCCCTTGGTCGGCGACAATATCGACACCGTAGCTCGGCTGCTGCGCCTTGCCATTGACGATGCGCTCGGCGCCATAGACGCTGACAATCTTGCCGCGCACCGGCCAATCGAAATTCGCGGCGAACGCCTTCAAATCGGAATCGTGCGCGCGCGCCTCTCTCACCGCCTTTGTGTCCTTTGCGATGCGTTCGGCCGCGTCCTTCGGCGCGGAATTCTTCACGTCTTTGTCGGCGATCTTCAGCACCGGATATTTGCGCTTGGCGGGCGTCACGGTGCGCGTCTCGCGCTTGCCGTCGGGAAATTCCACCATGACGCTCACGGTGCGCGTTTCATCGCGGCCGAAGCCGAAACAGAACATGCCGTCGGACACGCGCACGGGCTCGCCGTTCAACCAGCCGCGGCTGCCTTTCGAGGCGCGGCACAGCACGAGCCCGCCTTGCGTCTCGTGGCCCGATATCCAGAAGGTTTGGCGTTCGTCATCCGCACGCGCGGAGCGTGTGGAGAAAGTCGCAAAGCTAGCGCCGCCGATGAGAACCGAGCGGCGCGAGCAGATCATCTTGGTGTGAGACCACGTTCGCGCATGCGCTGATGCGCCGCCTGCGGCCCGGCATAGGGTTCCTGCAGATCGACGCTCCAATAGCGCAGCGATTCGAGCGGAATTTTGATGCCGCTCACGGCGCAAAGCACATAGGAGCCGGGGGTCAGCACGCTGTATTCGCCGTCCAGATATTCCAGGACGGCTGGCGCGCCTTTGTCGAAATCACGGTCGTGTTGGTTCATGGTTCGAAGAGTTTAGCCGCTACGGCCAAAAAATTCCAACGGACTCAATCATGGGTGGTGTCGGAACTTGAATCGCGCTTTGGCGTGAGACGAATTGGTGAAAATCGACCTCGCTCTGAAGTTGTCGTTGGGGCTTTAGGGTCCGGTCCGAAGGCTTTGCAAAGAAAAATCAGCGCCATAAATAGGCCAACAAGCGTTCCCCCGTATAATCGTATCGACCATAGAAAGCGGGAGCTATTTGCTATTTCGTAGGCGCTCGTGCCGCAGATCGCCAAAACACAGGCCCCGAACATGAAATAAACGGCTCTGACGCCGAAAGTCATCCTTCGGGGATTCGCTAGGCTCAAAACAGATCACCCTGGTTGCCCGCAGGTTTTTTGGACTTCGGCGAGGAGGACTTCGTGGAAGCCGCGCTTGGAGTTCCACCGGCAATCGCTTCCGTGTCGCCATCAGCGAAGGTCAGCCGCAGGGTTTCCCCGCTGGCCACATCGGCTGCGCGGCGGCGCACCGCGCCATCCGCTCCGCGCACCAATGCGAAGCCACGCGCCAGCACCGCGCGATACGATACGCTTTCCAGGATGCGCGCATGAGCGTTGAGCTGTTGCCGTGCGTTTTCCAAGCGCCGCCGGAGCGAATCCTCCAGCCGTTTGCTTTTGCCCACCATGGCTTCTCGGCGCTGAGCCAATTGGGCGATGAGGTCGCGTGGCCGAAACAAGGCGGATGCTTTTCCCAACTGGGTGCGATGGCGAACCAAATTCTGTTCGAGCGCACGGCGCAACTGGGCGCCGTCTTTCGCAAGGTTCTCTTTGTCACGCGCGATCTGCGCGGCGATCACGCGCGGTCGCAGCAATGCGGAAGCGCGCTCAAAGCCGGAACGATGACGCGAGAGATTTTGTGTCAACGAACGCGGCAAACGGTCCGCCGCGGAATCGAAACGCTGGCGCGGCAATGCGAACAGCGAATCCACACGCGGCAAGGCGCGCGCCAGGCCGCTCAACGCTTGCCGCCGTTCGGACTGCACACGTGTGGCGGCGCGAAACAGACGCTGCGACAAATCCTGCGTCTGTCCCAAAAGATCGCGTAAGACCGGCACGGCCATTTCAGCGGCAGCGGTCGGCGTCGGCGCACGACGATCGGATACGAAATCGATCAGCGTGGTGTCGGTTTCGTGGCCCACCGCCGAGATTAAGGGAATCGAGCTCTCGGC
>CAIYRG010000479.1 GCA_903928515.1 uncultured Alphaproteobacteria bacterium
CTTCCCACAAGCCCGGCATTGTAGCGCGCAGCAATGGCGCGCCGCGTGGTCAGTTCCGCGCCAAGATGGCGCAATTTCACGCGAAGGATCGCGGCCTGCAATTCATCCAGCCGGCTGTTTTGCCCCACAATGTCGCTGTGATAATGGCGAAACCAGCCATATTGCCGAACGGCCCGGCAGATTTCGGCAAGCTTGGCATCGCGCGTGACGATCGCGCCGCCATCGCCGAACGCCCCGAGATTCTTCGTCGGATAGAAGCTGAAGGTGGCAATGTCGCCGAACCCGCCGACATGCACGCCGCCAATCATTGCGCCGTGCGCCTGCGCGCAATCCTCCACGAGCTTCAAATCGTGGCGGCGGCAGATCTCAGCCACAGCTGCCATATTGCAAGCCTGACCATAGATATGCACCGCGATGACCGCTTTGGGCCGTGCACCGCCCGCTTTCGCGAAAGCAACAATCGCCTCTTCCAGCCGAACCGGATCGAGCGTGTAGGCTTCGGCCTCAATATCGACCAGCACCGGCGTGGCGCCGACAAGCTCGATGGCGGCAACCGTCGCCACCGCTGTGTGCGACACGGTAAAAACCGCATCACCCTCACCGATCCCCAGGGCACGCAAAGCCACGACGATGGCGTCGGTGCCATTGGCCACACCAATAGCATGCGGCACGCCGCACCATTGGGCGAAAGCCTCTTCGAAGGCCTCGCCTTCTTTGCCGAGAATGTACCAGCCGCTTTCCATCACACGCGCGACGGCCGCATCGATTTCCGCGCGATAAGCAGAATAGCTTTTCTTCAGGTCGACAATCGCGATCGGCGTTTGCGTCATCTCATCCTCTTACGGCGATTGAAACCCGAGCCGCTGCCGCTCATCGCACGAATGGCGCGATCAAGCCAAGGAACTCACCCATGCGCCGCTGATAATTGTGGGCCTCGATCACGTGCCGTTGGCCGCCCTCGGCGATAGCAGCGCGCGCGCTGTCATCCCCAAGATATTTTTTGATTTGCGCCACGCAAGCATCAACCGAGTCATAGGACGCCACGTGTTCACCGGGCACGAACAGATCGGCCAAATTCTTTTTGGCATCGGTGAGCAGCAACGCGCCCATGCCGGTCGCCTCATAGAGCCGCATATTGTTGGCCCAATCTTCCGCCAAATCGATATGCCGGTTCAGCGTGATCTGCGAGCGCCGCAGCACATCGTACATGCCCCGGCCCCAGGCCTCACCTTGATAACAGGCGTGCAGAACCGAAGACCGCGGCAACCGCTCGATGGCATTGCCCCACACTTTCAGCGGCACCTGGCGCGCCAGCGTCTCCAACAGCGCAATACGCCCTTCATGCTCGGGCGACAGGCTGCCGACAAAAGAGAGCGGGATATCGCGAACCGCCGGTTCCGGCCACGCTTGCAAAATCGAAGGTTCGAACGCCAGCGGATTGTATTCGGCCTTAACGCCCTGCTTGCGAAACCACGCCACGAGATTGGGCAGCGAAGACACAACAAGATCATACGCATCAAACACTTTGCGCTCAGGCAGGGCCGCGGCCAATTGGCCGACGATCAGGCGCGTGTTGCCGCGCATCGTTTTCAGGAAGGCGTTTCCGATATGCGACATATCCTGATTGAGGATGATGTCGGGGCGAAGCACTTCGATTTGCGCGGCCAGGATTTCGCGCTCATCCGGCGTCAGCCAGCCGTCGCGCATGCGGGCCCGCAAAGGCCTGACGATGGGGCCGAGCACCGCTTTCGCGATGGCGCGTCCGGGAAAGGGCCGCGCGGACGGCTGCGTAGCGTCTTCCGTTGCATCGGGGAGCGGCAGACCATGCTCGCGCGCCCATGCCCGTTGCAGCCAGGCATTGTTGACATGGATGTCTTGGGCTTCGTGCCCATGCGCCTGCAAGGCGCGCGAATAGAAATCCGCCACGCCGAACAGGCTGGCATTACGCGCCGCCATCTGTTCGCCGTAGCCGGCCTCGCGCAATTCCGGGCGCGCCTGATAATGCGCGCGCAGGAATTTCGGATAGTCGGCATTGAGGATCAGAATGCGCATCAGCGTTTTATGCCGGCGCGGGCGAGAAAGGCTTCGTGATCGCGAATATAATCGGCCTCATCGTAAAGGCCGGACGCCAGCACCACGCAGGACGCGCCTTTTGAGAAGTCCTTCAGATCGAGCCAGAGCATCGGCGGCACATACAGCGCCTGGGACGGACGATCCAGCGGGACATCGGTTCTCTTGAACCCGTCATCCACCGTCACCACGCATCGGCCGGACGCCATCATGAGAAATTGATGCTGGGCAATATGTGCATGCCCGCCCCTGTGCCCGCCCTCGGGAAGATCGAACAGGGTAAAGACCCGTTGCACGGCGAAAGGAATGTCGGTTCCCACCTCACCGAATGTCAGCGCCCCTTTGGCGCCGCGAATTTCGCGCAGATCGACGAGGGCGTGTGTGGGGGTCATATCCGAAGCACTGTTGAACGAGAGAGGCGGAACTCAGGCGGCAGGCGCGCCAAGGACGCGGCCACGCCCAAATCAAGAATCGGCGGCATTATTCATATTTGACGGGCCGAGAAAACCCGGCCTATCTACCAGACAATCAAACTATTGCTTTGGCAAACGCCTGCTCAGGGCTCGAATTACCGGCCAACTTCCCCGGTTTCCGTCAGGAAGCAATCTCTTGAGCAGACATCGCGAACACGATCCATGAATCGCCAATATTGCACCTATTTCGATCATCGCTATTTGGCACGCGGCCTGGCGATGATCCGATCGCTACGGCGCCATGAGCCTGGCGCCACCGTGTGGGTGCTGTGCCTTAGCGATATCGCCTTCGACATTTTGACGCGAAAAAACGAAGCCGGAATCAAACCCTTCCGCCTGGCGGATTTCGAAGCCGGCGATACGGCGTTACAGACGGCGAAAGCCGACGGCCGCAGCGTCATCGAATATTACTTCACCTGCACACCGTCCCTCATCCGCTACGTGATGCGCGCCGCGCCCGAAGCCGACATCGTCACCTACCTCGATGGCGATCTGTGGTTCTTCTCCGACCCCGGCATCATCTATGACGAGGCGCAAGACGCATCGGTCATCATTATCGCGCATGGCTTTGGGCCCAAGCAGAAGCACCTTGAGAAATTCGGCATCTACAATGTCGGCTGGGTCTCGTTTCGCCGCGACGACCGCGGCATTGCCTGCCTCGATTGGTGGCGGCAGCAATGCCTGGATTGGTGCAAAGATGACGTCGACGAGGCCAATCGGCGGTTTGCCGATCAACGCTATCTGGATCGCTTCCCGGAAATCTTCACCGGCGTGCATCCCTTACGAAACACAGGCGCGAATCTGGGGCCGTGGAATGTCGCAGGCCGGAGATTGTCCTGGGACGGCACGCAAGTGGTGGTCGATGGCCGTGACCCGCTCGTGTTCTTTCACTTCCACGGCATCAACGCGCTGGGCGAACGGTATTTTCTCACCAGCCATTTCCAATATGGCGCCACCACCACAGGGCTGATGAAACGCGAAATCTACGCCCCGTATCTTCA
>CAIYRG010000480.1 GCA_903928515.1 uncultured Alphaproteobacteria bacterium
GCATGGTGTTTTCCAGCACCACGATGGCGTCGTCCACGACGAAGCCCGTGGCCACGGTGAGCGCCATGAGGGACAGATTGTCGAGGCTGAAATTCATCAGATACATCGCGCCGAACGTGGCGATGAGCGACAGCGGCACGGCGACGGCGGGCACGAGTGTGGAGCGCACGTCACGCAAGAAAACGTAGACCACGAAAATCACCAGCGCGATGGCGATCAGCAGCGTGCGCTGCACTTCCACCAGCGAAGCGCGAATGGTGGTGGTGCGGTCGTTGGTGGGGGTGATCTTGATGGACGAGGGGATGGACGCCTGCAATTCCGGCAGCAGCGCCTCCACCTGATCCACCACCTGGATGATGTTTGCTCCCGGTTGGCGATAGATCACCAGCGACACGCTCGGCTTGCCGTCGGTGAGGCCAAGATTGCGCACGTTCTCGACGCCATCGGTGATCTCGGCGAGATCCGACAGGCGCACGGGTGCGCCGTTGCGATAGGCGACGATCAGCGGGCGGAAAGCATAGGCCGTGGTGGCCGTGTCGTTCACATAGATCTGAAAGCGCTGATCGCCTTGCTCGATCGCGCCTTTCGGCGAGTTCGCGTTTGCCGCCGCCACGGCGGCGCGCACGTCTTCCAAGCCGATGCCGTATTTGAACAGCGCGCGCGGATTGAGTTCGATACGCACGGCGGGCAGCGACGCGCCGCCCACGGTGACATCGCCGATCCCGCTCACTTGCAACAATTTCTGTTGCAGTACGGTGGAGGCGGAATCGTAGATCTGGCCGGGTGTCAGCGTGTCGGAGCTGAGTGACAGGATGAGGATCGGCGCGTCCGCCGGATTCACCTTGCGATAGGTAGGGTTGTTGCGCAGTGCAGTGGGCAGATCGGCGCGCGCCGCATTGATGGCGGCCTGCACGTCACGCGCCGCGCCATCGATGTCGCGGCCCAAATCGAATTGCAGCGTGATGCGCGCGGTGCCGACCGCACTTTGCGAGGTCATCTCGCTGACGCCCGCAATCGTGCCGAGATGGCGTTCCAAGGGCGTCGCCACGCTGGTGGCCACGGTTTCGGGGCTGGCGCCGGGCAACTGCGCAGACACCGAGATCGTCGGATAATCGACGTTCGGCATCGGCGAAACCGGCAGCAGGAAATAGGAAAAGCCCCCGGCAAGCGCCAAGCCCATCGTCAGCAATGTTGTGGCGATGGGACGCGCAATGAAGGGCGAGGAGAAGCTCATTCTGCCGGAGCCCCTGCGCCGCCATCATTCGAAAGCCCCGCTTCGCGCTTCGCGTCCCGATCGGCTTTCTCGTCTTCCGGATTTTTCGGCCAATGGCGGTTGCGCCAGTCGCTCACGCGCATCTTGGCGCGGTCGAAATACAGATAGATGACGGGCGTAGTGAACAGGGTGAGCATCTGGCTCACCGTTAAACCGCCGACGATGGCGATGCCCAACGGGCGGCGCAATTCCGACCCCATCCCCGAACCCAGCATCAGCGGCAGTGCGGCAAACATCGCGGCCACTGTCGTCATCATGATAGGGCGGAAGCGCAGCAGAGCGGCTTGATGGATGGCTTCGCGCGGCTCCATACCCTCGTTGCGTTCGCGCTCGAGCGCGAAGTCGATCCTCATGATTGCGTTCTTCTTCACGATGCCGATCAGCAAGATGATGCCGATAATCGCGATGATATCGAGATCGTGCCCGGTGACGATCAGCGCCAGCAGCGCGCCGACACCGGCTGAGGGAAGCGTGGAGAGAATGGTAACCGGGTGAATGTAGCTTTCGTACAGCACGCCCAGCACGATGTAGACGGTGATGACGGCCGCTAAGATCAGCAGAATTTCGTTGCCCAAAGCCGATTGGAATGCGAGTGCGGAGCCTTCGAACTTCGTGGTGATGGCGGTGGGCATGCCGATGTCGTGTTCGGCTTTCGTCACCGCGTCCACGGCTTCGCCGAGCGAGGTGTTCGCGGCGGTGTCGAACGAAATGGAGGCCGAAGGGAATTGCCCGATATGGTCGATCTCCAGCGCATCGGGTTTTTCATTGACGCTGGCGATAGCCGAAAGCGGTACCTGGCCGCCGCCCGCCGTCGGCAGATACACATCATTCAGCGAGGTGATCGATTGTTGCGCCTGTGGCGTGGCTTCCAGGATCACGCGGTATTGGTTGGACTGCGTGTAGATGGTGGAGATGATGCGTTGCCCGAACGCATCATAGAGCGCGTTGTCGATGGTCGCAGCGGTAACGCCAAATCGCGCGGCGGTGTCGCGGTCCACCGTGATGTTGGCCGACAGGCCGCGATCCATGAAATTGGTGGAGACGTTCTCCAACGCTTTCGCGGTGTCCAATTGCGCGATCAGCTTTGGCACCCATTGATTGAGAACGGGCGCGGAGGCGGCTTGCAAAACGAACTGATATTGCGCGCGGCTGACCGTGGCATCGACACTGAGATCCTGCACCGGTTGCAGATACAGCGATACGCCGGCGTCATTGCGTGCAGCGCGGCTCAGGCGCCGCACCGTATCGGTGATGTTGTCGTCGCGGTCGGATTTGTCTTTCAGATTGATAAGGAAGCGGCCCGAATTCAGCGTGTTGTTGGTGCCGTCCACGCCGATGAAGGAGGTGAGGCTGGCGACGTCCTTATCTTTCAGGATGGCGTCGGCGAGTTTTTGCTGACGCTCGGCCATCGCATCGAACGACACGGTGGGCCCCGCTTCCGTGATGGCCTGGATCACGCCGGTGTCCTGCACCGGGAAGAAGCCCTTCGGAATCAGGATGTAGAGAACGACCGTGAACACGAGGGTAAGAATGGCGACCAGCAGCGTCAGGGGCTGGTGATCGAACACCCAGCAGAGCAGGCGGTCATATTCATGGATGGCGCGTTCGAACCATGCTTCGGTGGTGCGTGCGATGCGGCCCTGCTTCTTCTCGTCGGTCGGGTGCAGGATTTTGGCGCACAGCATCGGCACCAGGGTGAGCGACACCACGGCCGAGATTAGAATCGTGATTGCGAGCGTGAGGGCGAATTCACGGAACAGGCGGCCGACAACCTCTTGCATGAACAGGAGTGGGATCAAAACCGCGATCAACGACACGGTGAGCGATACGATGGTGAACCCGATTTCGCCCGCGCCACGCATGGCCGCATCGAACGGCTTCATGCCTTTTTCGAGATAGCGCATGATGTTCTCGATCATCACGATGGCGTCGTCGACGACGAAGCCGGACGCGATGGTGAGGGCCATCAGCGAGAGATTGTTTAACGAGAAGCCCAACAAATACATCGCCGCGAACGTGCCGATGATCGACAGCGGAACCGACAGACTCGGGATCAGCGTGGCGGACACGTTGCGCAGGAAAAGGAAGATCACCAATACGACGAGCATAACGGCAATGCCGAGCTCGAATTCCACATCGCTCACGGACGCGCGGATTGTGGTGGTGCGATCGGTTGGCACCGAGATATCCACGTTGCCGGGCATGCTGGCGCGTAACTCGGGCAGCAATGCCTTGATGCTGTCCACCACGGCAATCACGTTCGCGCCAGGCTGGCGCTGTACGTTCAAAAGGATGGCAGGGGTCTTGTTGATCCAGCTTTGCAGCTTGTTGTTTTCCGCGCCCTGCACAACGGTCGCGACGTCCGACAAATGCACCGGCGAGCCGTTCTTGTAAGCGATGATGATGTTGGCGTAATCGCTGGCGCTTTGGATCTGGTCGTTGGTATTGATCGTGTAGGCGCGCGAAGGCCCGTCGAAATTGCCCTTCGGCGCGTTGGAATTCGCGTTTGAAACCGTGGTGCGCAGATCGTCGACGTTCAAGCCGTAGGCGGCGAGCGCCTGCAGATTGGCCTGAATGCGCACGGCGGGGCGCTGACCGCCATTGATCGATACGAGGCCGACACCCGAAAGCTGCGAGATGCGCTCGGCGATGCGCGTGTCGGCCATGTCTTCCAGTTGCGTTAGCGGCACGGTGGGCGAGGTGATGGCCAGCGTGATGATCGGCGCATCCGCCGGATTCACCTTCGCGTAGATTGGAGGGGCGGGCAGGCTTTGCGGCAGAAGATTGCCTGCCGCGTTGATGGCCGCTTGCACTTCCTGCTCGGCGATGTCGATGTTGAGCGAAAGATCGAATTGCAGTGTTACAACGGACGCGCCCGCCGACGACACCGACGACATTTCGTTCAAGCCCGGCATCTGTCCGAACTGGCGTTCGAGCGGCGCGGTGACGGTCGATGTCATCACTTCGGGGCTGGCGCCGGGCAAGAACGTTTGCACCTGAATGGTCGGGTAATCGACCTCAGGCAGAGCGGCGAGCGGGAGATAGGAAAAGCCTACGATCCCGACGAGCAGGATCGCGATCATCAGCAACGACGTTGCTACAGGCCGTTCGATAAACGGCTTGGAGGGGTTAGCGCCGGCGGATTTGGGTGCTTCGTCGGCTTCGTTATCCATGGGTGCTGGCATAAGCGTGCGCCGCGGGTTGTCTATTGGCCGCCATTGCCCCCGCCCGCATTGCCAGTATTCGCATTGCCGGTATTTCCGGTGCTGCCGCCATTCGCAGCATTGCCGTTGTTACGGCGGCGTCCGCCGCCTTGTCCCCGGCGGCCGTTCGCGCCCGCGGGCCTTTGCCCGGCTGTTGCCACGGCACCCGCCGCCGTCTGTGCCGGGATGGAGACTTTCGCGCCGTCACGCAGACGGTCGGCGCCATCGATCACAACCGTGTTGCCAATCTCGACGCCTTTGGCGACGGCTTGTTTTTCTCCATCGACAGGGCCGAGCGTGACGGGCTGCATATGCACGGTCTTGTCGGCATTGACGATGAACACAAAGGTGCCGGACGTGCTGCGCTGAACGGCTGCGACGGGCACAATCACTTGATCGCGCATCGTGTTCACATCCAGCTTCACATTCACGAACTGGTTCGGGAACAGCTCGCTGTTTTGGTTGTCGAACATCGCGCGCAGTTTGACCGTGCCTGTGGTGGTGTCGATCTGGTTGTCGATGGTGGCAAGCATGCCTTCGGCCAATTGCTTGGTAGCGGCGCGATCGAACGCGTGTGCGGGCAGATTCGCGCCGTTGTTCACTTGGCCCAGGATCGAATCAATCGAATCTTCCGGCACCGAGAACAGCACCGAGATCGGCTGCAACTGCGTGACGACCACGATGGTGGTCGAACCCGCCTGCACGAGATTGCCGATATCCACTTGGCGCAGGCCGAGGCGGCCCGCGACGGGCGAGGTGATGCGGCAATAGGAAAGATTGATCCTGGCGGCATCGACGTTCGCCTGATCGGACTTCACCACGCCTTGATCCTGGCGCACCAACGCTGCCTGCGTGTCGTATTGCTGCTGGCTAACAGAATTCTGCTGCAGTAGCGTTTCGTAACGCTTTTCATCCACTTGCGCGTTGGCAATTGCGGCTTGGTCTCGCGCCATTTGCCCTTGCGCCTGATCGAGTGCGGCTTGATAGGGGCGTGGATCGATCTCGGCGAGCAAATCGCCGGCCTTCACCATTTGGCCTTCGGTGAATGCGATCTTGGTCAGGGGGCCGGTGATTTGCGGATGCACCGTGACGGTGGCCAATGGCGTGACAGTGCCGAGCGCGTTCAGGCTGATCGTGATGTCGCCTTTGGTGGCCTGCGCAACGCCCACCGAAATCGGGCCGTTGGCGCCGAACTGGCCGTTGCGACCGCCGCGCTGCGTCGTTTGCGCGCTGGGCCACAACCACCAAATGAAAAGCGCCGCAAGGACAAGACCGACAACAATGTAAAGCGCTCTGCGGCCACCGGGCATACGGCGATCGACCATGTCCATGGGGCCCTGATTCCGGCTGCCTGGCGAACGCGCCGGTTTACCGGTGGTGATGTTCTTGTCGGGAAAATTCATCGAGAAAAGTCCTTGGGCGGTAGTCCTTCGGCTCCAGCGGACGACCTATCCCGTGGCTCGCCTCCGGGACTCTTCGGGTGTGTCGCGTTCTCGGGAACTATTGCAAAAAAGACTATGCCAAATATGCGCGTTTTGCGCCGCGGCGATTAAATAACTTTTACTGGCTCAATAGGTTCCCTGGTTGCTGCGATGCACCATGACGCGTCCGCCACATTACACCGTATCACAAGGAACTTCGCGCGCGACGCCGCGTTTTTTCCAATATTTCCAAGGAGAAAGCTTTGCGCGCATCCGATTGTTGCATTTGCATGTCGTTTACCGTCGGCGTTCAGCCTCCGGCTGCCGAGTGGTCTTTCAGCAGCAGCGCGATAGCGTGACTGTGGCAGCGATCTTCCGGTGCGATCTGTCGGCGCCTCCGACGCCATTGCCGCATTTCTGGGAACACACCGTCGGCAGCGATCATGCAACGGTGACATTGCGCGCCGATTGGCAAGCGCAGATGGCACGAGCACATCGCGAGCTCGGCTTTCGCTATGTGCGATTCCATGGGCTGTTGAGCGACGACATGGGCACGCTGATCTGTCAAAGTGATCAGTTGCTGTATTCGTTCTTCAATGCCGACCAGTGTTTCGATTTCCTGCTCAGTATCGGCATGCGTCCGTTCGTGGAATTGAGCTTCATGCCGACGACGCTGTCGTCCGGCGACAAGATTGTTTTCCACTACCGGGCGAACGTGACGCCGCCCAAGGATTACGGGCAATGGGCCACGCTTATTCGCAAACTCGCGACGCACTGGATACTGCGCTACGGCGCCGAGGAAGTGCGCCAATGGTTTTTCGAGGTTTGGAATGAGCCGAATTTGGACGCATTCGGTACCGGCAGATTGGAAGATTATTTCCAACTCTATCGCTACACGGCCGAAGCGTTGAAGGCTGTGGATACGGGCCTTCAAGTGGGCGGGCCGGCAACGGCGGCGAATGCCTGGATCAGCGAATTTCTGCAATTTTGTCGCGACAATCATTTGCCGGCGGATTTCATTTCCACCCATCACTATCCCACCGATGCTTTCGGCAAGCCGGGCGACGACACCGAGGCGCAATTGGCGGCGAGCACGCGCAGCGTGTTGCGTGATCAAACGCGTGAGGTGCGAGCGAAGGCCGGCGATCTTCCCGTCTACTATACGGAATGGTGCACCTCTTCGAATCCACGCGACCGGCTGCACGACGAGCCTTACGCTGCCTCCTTCATCATCAAGACGATTCTGGAGGCCAATGGCTTGGTACAGGGCTATAGCTATTGGACCTTTTCGGATATTTTCGAAGAGAACTACTTTCCCTCCGTGCCGTTTCACGGCGGCTTCGGTCTTCTGAATATTCACGGCATCGCCAAGCCGGCCTATCGCGCGTTTCAGATTTTGCACGCGCTCGGCGATGAGCTTCTTCCCACCGAAGGAACGCACGAGACCGTCGATGCCTGGGTTGTGCGTAAGCCCACTGGCTTCACGGTGATTTTGAACAACTTCGCGCTTCCCAAGCATCCGATCGGGGTGGAGAGCGTGCGGGTCGAAATCCAAAGCGCGTATGCGCCCGCGCATGTAAGCCTTGTCCGGATCGATGCGGATCATGCCAATGCCAAGGCGTTATGGCAGGAGATGGGCTCGCCCGAATATCTCAGTGCGGCGGCAGTGAAAGAACTCTCGGATCGCTCCAATCTTCAAGACGAGGCGCAAAGCCATTCCTATAGCGATGGTCGTATTGGGTTCGAGATTTCGCTTCCGCCGCTCGGCGTGGCGGCGGTGAATTTTGAATTTGCCGCCTGATGGCTGGAACGCTTGCGCTTTCCGATGAAAAGAACACGACGCAGGTGCGCGACGAGGCGGCGCTGCGCCAGGCTGTTTGGGACAAATGCTTGCGCTCGGCGGTGGATTATTTCCGCGAATGCACCAATCCCAAAAACGGATTGGTCGCCGATACCTCCCGAAAGAATTCGCCGTGTAGCATCGCCGTTGTCGGATTTGCGCTGTCCGCGTATCCCATTGCGGTCACGCGCGGTTGGATGACACGCGAGGATGCAGCGGAGATCACGGCGAAGACACTCGCCTTCTTTCTCGATAGTCCGCAGAGCGATGCGAAAGACGTCACAGGATACAAGGGCTTCTATTATCACTTCCTCGACATGGACAGCGGACGCCGGATTTGGGACTGCGAAGTGTCCGTCATCGATACGGGATTGTTGCTCGCAGGCGTTCTGTGCGCCGGTCTTTTCTTCTCGCGCGACAACGCGGTCGAAAACCGTATCCGCGAAGCTGCCGAAACCTTTTATCGCCGGATCGACTGGCAATGGGCGCAAAACAAAGGCGACACGCTTTCGCAGGGGTGGAAACCGGAATGTGGATTCCTGCACTATGGCTGGGAAGGCTATAGCGAAGCGACCATCGTTTATCTTTTGGGGTTGGCCTCGCCGACATCGCCGTTGAAGGCGTCCAGCTACCACGCATGGACTGCGACCTATCAATGGGAAAATGTTTTCGGTCTCGACTTCCTTTATGCGGGGCCGTTGTTCATTCATTACTTCTCACACGGCTGGGTCGATTTTCGCGGCATACGCGATCCCTTCATGCGCGAGAAGAATTGCGACTATTTCGAAAATACGCAACGCGCGATCCGCATCCAACGCGAATACGCGCGCCGCAATCCGCACGACTATGCCGGATACACGAGCGATTTCTGGGGCATCACTGCGGGAGACGGCCCCGGAGGCTCGGAGCTTCGTGCCGACAAACGCGATTTGCGGTTCTTCGGCTATAGCGCGCGCGGCGTGCCGTTAGGCCCCGACGACGGAACAGTTGCACCATGGGCGATGGCAGCAGCTTTGCCGTTCCAGCCGGAAGCCGCTTTGCGCGGCGTTGAATCCCTGCTGCACAATTATCCGCAGACCTGCCGCGCCTATCGCTTTTGCAGCGGCTTCAATCCCAGCGTGGATGGCGACAGCGGGTGGGTTTCGGATGGGTATTACGGACTCGATCAGGGCATCCTGGCGATCAACATTGAGAATGCCAAATCCGGGCTTCTCTGGTCGCTGATGCGCACGTCTCCACATCTGCGCACCGGATTGAAGCGCGCGGGCTTTGCCGGTGGCTGGCTGGATTCACGGGGCGGGTCATGAACGACGAGACGCGCGCGTTCTATCCTTTCGTCGTGATCGGCGCCGGTCCTGCGGGTTTGGCCGCCGCCGAAGCCGCAGCGCATTTCGGCATTCGCACATTGTTGATCGAAAGGAATCCCGGCACCGAGACGCGCAATTCCGGCTCGGTGCCGTCGAAAATTCTGATCCGCGCGGCGCGCTTTTACGGTGATATGCACAAGGCGGCGGAGTATGGCGCGTCGCCCCCCAAAGATGTCGAAATCGATTTCTCGCTTCTTCTTGAGCGAATGAAACGTGTGCGCGCACGTATTGAAAGGCTTCACGGCCCGCTGCATCTGCGCCACGCGGGCGTCGAGCTTCTCGAAGGCGAGGCGCGCTTCACCGGACACGACAGCCTCTCGGTGGGTGGGCGGACCATTCGCTTTGGAAGAGCGCTCATCGCGACGGGGTCCAACCCTACCAAGCCTGATATCCCCGGCTTGGCCGAAACCGGATATCTCAACAGCGAGAATGTGTTCGGCCTGCGCGCGTTGCCGAAACGGATACTGATTATTGGCGGCGGGCCCTTGGGGTGCGAATTCGCACAAGCCTTCTGCCGCTTGGGCGTTAAAACCGCCATTGCGCAGGACGAACCAAAATTTCTGCCGCTGGAAGAACGCGATGCCGCGCAAATCCTCTCCGACTCCATGGCGCGCGACGGCGTCGAGATTCACTTGAATTCGACGGTCATCAATGTGCGCGCCGAGAATGGCGCGAAGATCGTCGAGCTGGCGTCCAACGAATATCGCACGATCCTAACGGTGGATGAGATTTTGGCCGGTGTCGGGCGCGTGCCCAATATCGCCAATCTGAATCTGGCGGCCGCGGGCGTCGAAGTTGGTACGGACGGCGTGAAGGTCAATAAATATTTTGCAACGACCAACAAGCGAATCTACGCAGCGGGCGATGTGTGTCTACCCTATCGCTATGCCAACACGGCGGATATCTCCGGATTGATGGCGGTCGACAACGCCTTCTTTAACGGCCGCAAGAAAATCGATTTCCAAACCATCCCCTGGTGCACCTACACGGACCCGGAGATCGCGCATGTGGGCATCCATATGTGGGGCGAGCGGGCCGAGGCCATGTCGGTGAAGACCTACACCGTCTTCATGCAGGACGTGCATCGCGCCATCATCGATGGCGAAGATCGGGGCTTCGTCAAAATCCATGTGAAGGACGGCACCGACAAAATCCTCGGCGCCACTATCGTGGCGAAGCATGCGGGCGAGATGATCAACACCGTGGCGCTGGCGATGAACAACGGCCTCGGCCTGAGCGCTCTTGCCAACACCGCCTATGCGTATCCCACCCAATCAATGGCGATACGCATGGCGGCTATGGCTTACGAACGCGTCAAAGCCGATCGCTGGTGGCCGCGTTGGGTTCGACGCCTCCGCATGCCGGCATTCAAGCCGCCGATGTCCTAATTACACCCGGCGGCCGGCGGCGATGTCGTCTTCCTCAAAGCGGGCGAACACGGCCGCCGTCATCGAGATGAGCGCGCCGAACAGCAGTGACACGGCAATCCAGAGAGCAGCATAGCTGGCCGTCTTGCGGGCGATGTCTGCGGCTTGCCGAATGGCGGTTTGTGCATTGGCCTGCTCGCTATCCACACGTGCGGCGGCGGCATCGGAAGGCAGGCCTGCTTGCTGGCCGACAAGGCCGATCAACCGTGCGCGGTCGTCGCTGGTGAGCCCACCATGGGCGGCGGCAACATCGAGGATGCGACCGGCTTCGTCGCGGGCGCGCGCCGTTGAGGCCGGATCGGCAACTGGTGCGACCGCCGATTGCACGATGGAGGACGCAATGCCGTCCGGTGTGCTCGCGGGCGCTGCGGTGCTGGGGGACGGGCGGAACAGCTTGTCGACCAGATAGGCTGTCGGGCCTGCAGGCTCGGACTTCGCCATAGCGGGGGCATAAAGATGCGAAACGCTGTCCATCGCGGAGAGCGATGCGATGACGGCAACGATGAGCGTGCCGAACAACGCGACGGCCCAGGATACGAAGCCGTGTGCGGCTGCGCGGAATTCTTCGTGTTCACGGGTCTCAAACGCGGGCGCTAACAACCGGCCGACAAGGTGCCCGCCGAACGCGAAGGAGAAAAGCTGCGCCGCCAGGAAGTAGATGGCGCCGCCGGTGAGGAATACGGGCGCGCTGGGCGTACCCCCAGTGGCCGGGCGGAATAGCAAAAGCCCGAACCCGGAGCCGAGCGTCAGAAGGAAGAACAACATCGCAGCCGCGGTGACTCCGCCTGCGATCGCAAGCCCCCATGAGAAGTGGTGGGCCTCATCTTGTGTTTCTTCAGCAATGACGACGGTGTCGGCCATGGTGATATCCTCTGGCGGTTGCAGCAATAGAAGGAAGTCGCGGTCGGGCTTTACGCGTGACCGGTGACAAGCCAGAGGATGATGATGAGCGGGATCGGGATACCGATGAGATACAGCAGCACTGAGCGCATAGGGATGTTCCTTGAAATTGCGCCGATGTAACGCGAGCAAGGTTCCAATGGTTCCGTCACCTGCCTTCAAAACAGGCAAGAGCCACAAATTCTCTGACGGGTTATATGTCTAGCCGGAGGACGACGTTCTCCAGACCCGGTTTGGCGGCCGGAAAGCGCAACGACACCAAAGGATCATGGCCGGGGATGATGCGGCCCTGAGGCCCTGCCAGGTGGCGCAGCGTGTCGTGACCTTTGAGCATCTCACCGAGATTGTAGACGATGGGGTAGGCGCGCCCGCGTTCGAGATGGGCGTAGAGGTGGATGGCGTCGGATGCCAGAACCAGCGGCCCGTTCCTGGTCATCACGCGCACCGATTGCAAGCCGGCGGTATGTCCACCGATGCGGTGCAGACTGATGCCGGGTTCGAGTTCGGAATCGCCCGCATGAAACTGCACGCGGCCCGCGAAGACGCGCCGCACCATGCCGGTAACATCATCCACCGAGAGCGCATGGGAATGTGTGTGATCGCACATGGCCCGCCCGGTGCAGAACGCCATTTCCGAATCCTGCAGATGAAAGCGCGCATTGGGAAACGCGTCGCAGCCGCCGGCGTGATCGTAGTGCATATGCGTGATGATGACGTTCTTCACCGCTGACGGATCGACGCCTATAGCCTTGAGACCTTCAATCGGCGCCCGCAGGAGCTGGCGTCCACGCACTTTCGCCTGTTGCGGGCCGAAACCCGTATCGACAATGATGGTTTCATTCTCGCCGACAATCGCCCAGACGAAGTAATCGAGCGGCATGGGGGCGTCGTGCGGATCGTCACCCGGCTGCAAGCCCAAGAAATTGTCACGCGCACGGCGATCATGATGCGCGTAGCGAACTGCGTAGACTTCATACATTCTCGGTTCGCCTTGGCTCAGTTCGATTTGATTTCCACGCCGGCCCATTCTTCCAGCACGCGTGCGACCTCGGTGTAATCCGAACTCGGTCCACGAACATTGTTCACCACCTGCCAGAGCATGTGCGTCGCGCCGCCGACGAACATGGGAATACCTAATGCTTCCGCTTCCTGCAGCGCCAAGCGCACGTCTTTGTACATCAACGCGGTGGCGAAGCCGAAATTGAAACGCCGCGTGATGACGTCGCTGGGGAATTTGGTTTCGCTTGCTGAATTGCGGCCGGTGCTGGCGTTGATGACGTCGAGCATGATTTGCGGATCGAGCCCTGCCTTCACGCCCATTGCCATACATTCCGAGGTGATGGCGAGCGCCGATGCCGACATCAGATTGTTGCAGAGCTTCATGGCTTGGCCTTGGCCGGGCTTGTCGCCGACCTTGAAGACCTTGCCGAAGATGGCGAGCATGGGTTCGACTTGCGCAACGAGATCGGGCGCGCCCGACACCATGACGGAAAGCGTGCCCTTACGCGCGCCGTTGACGCCGCCCGATACCGGCGCATCGACCATGCCGATGCCCTGCTTGGCGAGCGCTTCGGCGACCGGAATGGTGGTGCGAGGACCGGTGGTGGAGAGATCAACGAAAATCTTGGCGCGCGAACCGGCGATGACGCCGTTTGCATTTAACGCTTCGCCGCGAACGTCATTCGGCGTCGGCAGGCTGAAGAAGAC
>CAIYRG010000481.1 GCA_903928515.1 uncultured Alphaproteobacteria bacterium
GAGCCGCAGCCCATGCCGAGCGCGCCCCAGGCCTTCGCCGTGGCGATCGGCGTGCGCAGGATCGAGGTCTTGTCTTCGCGCTTCAGCACGATCGTGTCGCCGGCTTCATTCAGCACGACAACCGAGAGAGGCTTGAAGTTCTTTTCTTTGCGCGTGGCGAGCGCCACGTCGACGATCTTGGAAGCTTGATCGCAAGTGAGTGTCATTGGGCTTTCTCCTAAAGTGTTCGTGACCGAAAAATTAGTGACCCGTGAAAACCGGGGCAGGCTGTTCGAAGAACGATTTCAAGATGTGATAGACGATCTTGTAGTTCTTCTGCTGGAAGGACGCGTGGCTGATGCCCGGCATGATCGAGAATTGCTTCTCCGGGTTCGTCAGCTTGGCATAGAAGGCGAGCAGATCTTCTTCTGACGCGATGCCGTCGAATTCGCCGCGCATCACAACGGTCGGCACCGGAATCTTCGTCGGATCGATGACGGGAAGATTGGCGCACATGTCGATATACGTGCCGGTCGGCATGGAATCATCCAACGCCAAAATGTAATCGGCGAACGCCTTGATCGTGGCGTCGTCGGCGCAGCCTTTATGGTCGCGGTTGAACACCGAGAACACGAACGCTTCATCGATATCGCGGCGGTTCTTCGATTGGAATTCCGGCAAGCGCTTCTTGCGCTCGGCGAGCGTCGGCGAACCCGTGCCCAGCCACACGAAGGCGTCCAGCGCCAGGCGCGCGATGCGTTCCGGGTGGCGCTGCGTGAACAAAGCGGCGCGCAACGCGCCCGACGAGATGCCGTACGCCAGGAACTTCTTCGCGCCCGTCGTCTTCATGATGTAATCGGTGGCGGCTTTCAGATCGTCGGCGCCGTCCGCGATGAAGGCCTTCATGTCGCGGTTTTTGTCGGAGCGGCCATAGCCCTCCATGTCGACGGTCCAGACGTCGTAGCCAAGCTTCGCGAAGTAATCCATCGGCGAGGAATCGGCCCGGCCCGGAACGACGAGATCAAAGGTCGGCTGCGCGGCCATCGAGGAGCCGTGAACGAAAAGGATGGTTCCCTTTTCCTTACCGGCCGGAACGGTCGTTTTCTGCCAAAGGAAGAGATTCACATCCCCCTTCTTGGTCCAATGTTCCTTGCCGGCAACTTCGCCGGCGTTCTGAAAGGCTTTCGCCACATCCATATTTGTCAAAGTCTTACACCCGTGTTTGGGCTCAGCCCTGGTTTAAGGCGTGTTTGAGCCCGGTTTTGTAAGTGGCCGGTTCACTAGACCACGGGGGCCAAAGGGTCAATTCGATGGGGCTTTCGCGCCCGCCGAAACCCCGGCATGCGGCGCTGGAACGCGGCGATGTTTAGAACAATTCTGTTTAGACAAAGGCCCGTCCTAAGGTAGCATCCGCACACAGCGCGCCCCGAGGGCGCAAGCCTTAAGGAGGAAGACATGTCGCGCACCATATTCACCGACGTTTCGATCTTTGACGGAACCGGTTCCGCCACGTTCCCCGGCCATGTCGTCGTGGAAGGCAACAAGATCACGACGGTGGCCAAGGGCCGCGATGCGCTCGACACGACGGGCGCGGAAGTCATCGACGGCTCGGGGCAAACGCTGATGCCGGGCATGTGCGATTGCCACGCCCATCTCACCTGGGCCTATTCGGTGGATCGCCGCCCCAAGGGCGCGGAAAACTTTCTGCGCCGCCCGCCGACCCCCGAGCGCTTGGCGCTGATCTGCGCGCACAACGCCAAGGTGCTGATGGATCATGGCTTCACGAGCGCCTATTCGGCCGGCGCCATCATGCAGAGCATCGAAGTGACGCTCCGGGACGAAATCGAGGAGGGCTGGATTCCGGGCCCGCGCTTCATTCCTGCCGGCACCGAAGGCGTGAAAGACGATTACGTTTCCACCAACCAAGTGCGCCAGATCGAACGCTCCACCGATGTCGATGGCGTGCGCCATTACATCCAGCACACCGCGGAGATCGGCGCCAAGGTTGCCAAGTTCATCATGTCGGGCCCCGGCATCGCCTTCGGCGAAGAATATCTCGCCATGTATACGGATGAGCAGTTGGCCGCTGCGCAGGAAGAGGCCGACAAGCTCGGCATCTGGATGGGCGGCCATGCGCGCCCGTTGGCGGCTGTGAAGCAGGCGGTGAAATACGGCTTCCGCGTGATCTACCATTGCGACGAGATCGACGAAGAAGCGCTCGA
>CAIYRG010000482.1 GCA_903928515.1 uncultured Alphaproteobacteria bacterium
ACAAGATGGCGATCAAGCCATACACATTGTCGCACTCGACGGCGTGAAGAATCCGGAAGCTCTGGCATCGGTCGTGGCGGATTTGCCGGGTGTACGGTTTATTGATCCCGCCAGCGACTTCAGCGCACTGCTTGGAAAATACCGGAGCCGGGCTTTTATTCTGCTTATCGTTTCGGCGGTGTTGATGACACCCGTGCTGTTCTGGCGCTACGGGGTACGTGGTGGCGTTATGGTCCTGTTGCCTTCCGTCGTCGCCGGCGCTCTCGCCCCTGCATTCCGTGCACTGGGCGGCGGCGCTTTCACGTTCTTCGATGCCATGGCGCTGGTGCTGGTTCTTTCGATCGGCGTCGATTATTCGGTGTTCCTCGCTGAAAGCAGCGACGGTCGCAAACCTGTCACCATGGTTGCCGTGGCGCTCGCTGCGGCGACCACCTTGATGTCGTTCGGTTTACTCGCACTCAGCGGCGCCCTCGCCGTTCATAATTTTGGCGCAACGATGCTGATCGGTGTGCTGCTGGCATTCCTGCTCTCGCCTATCGCTGTCGGCGTCCGCCGGATGCGATAAGCTGACACGCTTCAATCCCCTAGATTTCATGTATTCTTTGCGCACCACTGCGTGCTGAAGGACTTATTGTGCGCTTAAAGATATTTGGGATCCTGATGCTGGCCGTTGTATTGGCCGGTTGCGCTACTCGGAGCGCCAAAACCACAGATGAGTCTGTTCTGATCGGACCCGAGTTGACGCTCGTTATGCCCCGTCCTGGCGAGCTCAGCCGCTCCTTTGAGGCGGTGCAGCTTGTCTCTGCCCGTTATGGTGAACGAACATTCGTGTTTGAAAGCCACCTCAGCGCCAGCCCTGACCATTTTCTTATGGTCAGCCTCGATTCCATCGGCCGCAAAGCGATGACCATCACCTGGACCGACGCCGGAATTTCCTATGAGGCGGCACCGTGGGTGCCCGAGCAATTACGGCCGCAGAACGTGCTGGCCGACATCGTCGTTCTCTACTGGCCCGAAGCCTCGGTGTATCGTTCACTAATCGGCGGAACCCTTACAACCGGCCCGAATATGCGCTCGGTCATGATTGGCGACAAGGAAATCATACACATCGATTATCAACCTACGCGCCCAGGTGATCTTTGGTCCGGACGAGTTCATTATAAAAATCTTGCATGGGGCTATGAACTCGACGTGCAATCGATCGAGTCCAGCAACAACCCATGATGGAAGCTCTCAGTCTCACTGATTGCGGTGTGATCACTCCATTGGGACGAGGCAAGAAAGCCGTCGCCGCGGCAATGCTCAAAGGCAGCAATGATGGAATCGTTGCGCGCGACGACATCGTTCACGGGCGAAACCTGTTTGTTGGATCGGTACGCGACGACCTACCTCCTCTCCCACACGCTTTCGCATTGCTCGACAGCCGGAACAACCGCCTCTTGGAAGCAGCCCTGGCGGAAATCGCTCCATCCATCGAGCGCGCCGTTGCTGATTACGGCCGCAACAGAGTGGCAGTCGTGCTGGGCACCAGCACGTCCGGAATTTCCGACGGCGAGACCGCACTCGCAACTTACCGTCACACCGGAGCCTGGCCCAAAGGCTTTCATTACCGGCGTCAGGAAACCGGAAGCCCAGCCGCTTTTGCTTCTCGGCGTTTTGGCATCACCGGCCCCGCTTACACCGTGGCGACGGCCTGTTCGTCGAGCGCAAAGGTGTTTGCATCGGGACGACGGCTTATCGCCAATGGCCTTGCCGATGCCGTTATCGTCGGCGGCGCCGATACGTTGTGCCGCATGACCTTGAGCGGGTTTGGCGCGCTCGAAGCTCTTTCCAAAGGGCGTTGCAACCCGTTCAGCGTTCACCGCGATGGAATCACCATCGGCGAAGGAGCTGCGGTTTTCCTCCTTGAGCGTGGAGCGGGTCATATCCAACTGCTGGGGGTCGGCGAAACGTCCGACGCTCACCACGCAACGGCGCCGGACCCCGAAGGCAATGGAGCCCGAGACGCGATGTTGCAGGCTTTGGCCGATGCCGCTCTAATGCCCGAGGATGTCTGCTATATCAATCTGCATGGCACAGCCACGCTTCTCAATGACGCCATGGAAAGCAAAGCAGTCGCTTCGGTCTTCGGCAACACGATTCCCTGTAGTTCGACCAAGGGCATGACCGGGCACATGCTCGGTGCAGCCGGTGGCTGCGAGGCGGCATTTCTATGGCTCGCGCTCAACCCGGAGACCAATCCTACGGGTCTACTGCCGCCGCATCTCTGGGACGGCGCACAAGACCCCGCGCTTCCATTACTTAATCTCATCCCGCCTGGAACACGGATACCAACCCAGCCGCGGGCCGCCATGCTCAGTAATTCTTTCGGCTTCGGGGGCAGCAACGCCGCGCTCATTTTGGCTCGCATGGCGGCATGAAACGCAACTGTCCCTACTCTGTTGTCGACCTGCTCCCGCACAAGCCGCCAATGGTGCTGTTAGATACCGTGCTGGGATGGGACGACGACCGCTTGGAAGCCGAGGTTGTGATCCGGCCCGACAGCCCATTCTTCCGGCCGGGCAAAGGTGTTCCAGTGCATGTCGGCATCGAATACATGGCTCAAGCCTGTGGTGTCTTTGCCGGCCTCGAAGCCAAAGAATCCGAACAGCCCGTCCGAATTGGTTTTCTGCTTGGAACACGTCAATACCGCGCCAATATCGATTGGTTTACGGCAGGGATGCGGCTCGCCATCACCGTCACCCAAGTCTTTCGTGATGGGGCGATGGGGGTCTTCGATTGCAGTATTATGAACGCCGACGGGGCATTGGCATCAGCCCAGCTTAATGTCTATCAACCTGAGGATGCTCACACTATTCTCAATCGAAAAAATTAGACTAAGAAAGTCAGGGAGAATGGAAAGAACCATCCTGGTAACCGGCGCAAGCAAAGGGATCGGTAGCGCCATTGCTGCGCGGCTCGCGCGAGATGGTTTTCGCATTGCCGTCCA
>CAIYRG010000483.1 GCA_903928515.1 uncultured Alphaproteobacteria bacterium
AAGCCCGCCTATACCGACCCCACCGTGTGGGACAGCTTCGATCCCGAAACGCTCACTTTGTGCAGCCCCGACCCGCAGGCTATCCGCCCGCCGGAGGAAAAGGTGAACGTGCTGCAGGTGACGTTGCCGACCAACTTCAAGGTCGCGCGGCTGAAGGATGAAAAATCCACCGGCATTCTTCGCCAGTTGGAAAAAGACATCGAAGCCATCCGCTTCGACGCGCCGGAAGGCAAAATCGAGCTGCCGGTGAAACTGAAAGTCTATGACTCGTTGTTCGTGCCGCTCGCGAAATGGTCGATGCTGCTGGCGGGCAATTATCGCTGCGTCACCAAAGACGGCATGCGCACCGCGCAGGAAGCCGTGTGGACCGACGTGGACACCTCGCGCAAGGTCTACAATTTCGTATTCGATCTGTGCGTGGAGCTGGGCGCCAACCCGGCCGACCTCGTGCCGTTCGAAAAATATGCGGCCGCCGCGCAGAGCCTGATCCGCCCGGCCTCGGCCGCGCGCGCGTTGCAGAACGGCGCGCCTTACATCGAACGCGCCGACAAGCTGGTGCAATTGATCGCCAAGCAGAAGGGCAAGAGCCTTCCCGAAATCGACGCGCAAGTGGCGTTGGTGGACGAACGGCTGGAAGCGAACCGCAAGAAGATCGCTTAAAGCCTCCACTCCCGCGAAGACATGACACCGGCGGCTCGGCCTCGAGCCGCCGGTGTTTTCGTTTCAGCTCAATCTTCGCTGTGTTCAGCGTCATGCTCATCGGCGTGATGATGCGCGTGCGCCTTGCTGGCTTCCGCCGCATAGTGATGGGCGTGTGCGCCGTGGCCCGACGCCATATGGGCATGATGGGCGCCCGTTTCGGAATCGTCGCCTTCGTAGTGCTCTGCAGCCTTACGGTGATGGCGGGCAGCCTTTTCGTGGTGTTCGGCGGCGGAGTGATGATGCTCGGCGGAAGGGTGCTTGCTCGACATAGGGGAGTCCTCGCTCATCGCCCGTCACCATGACGCGCGACGCGCTCACTCCAACGCGGATTCACGAAGCCAGCATGTCAGTTTTGCCACGCCGCAATATATGTTTGCGACGGACTGTGCGTGTGCCGGCTTTTTCAATGCGACTTGGCGTGTCACGAAAGGTTCGCCCGATGATGAAGCCTTCAGGCGGAGAGCGGCGGGCGGATCTTAGCGGCATCGACAATGTTGAAGAATTCGTCGAGCGTGATGGGGCGCGAAATCCAATAGCCCTGCCCCACGTCGCAACCCGCTGCCTTGGCGGCCACCAGCGTCTCGGCATCTTCAATGCCTTCGGCCACCACCACCATGCCGAGATTGTGTGCCAGATCGACGGTGGATTTGACCACGAGCCGATCGCGCTCGCCGGTGCCGAGCGACACGACCAGCGATTTGTCGAGCTTCAATTCATCGGCATGGATTTGCTTGAGGTAGGAAACCGACGATAGGCCACTGCCGTAATCGTCGATGGAAATCTTGATGCCGACCATGCGCAGCTCGGCAATCGTCGCCATCGCCATCGCCGGGTTCTCGATGACGGCCGTTTCCGTGATCTCAAAACATAGGCGGGCGTTGGAATGCAGCACGCGTTCAAAGGCGAATTCGAGGAACTGCTTGTCGGTGAGAAGCCGCGCCGAGATGTTCACCGAGATCAGCAGATCATGTCCCCTGCGCCGCAGCGTGTCGTAATCCTCGATGACCTTCTCCAGAACCCATTCCGTCAACATGCGGATGGTGCCGGTTTCTTCCGCCGTTTCGATGAAATCCACCGGCGACACCAGCCCGCGCTTGGGATGCTGCCAGCGCACCAACGCTTCCGCGCCGTCGATCTGCCCTGTCGCCAGCGTGCGTTTGGGCTGGTAGTGCACCGAGAACTGCCCGGCCGACACGCCCTTCACCATCTCGGACATCAGCGCCAGATTGACGGTGGGGTCGCCGTAGATCTCAGGGTCGAACACGAAAATTTCGCGTTTCTCGTTGCGCGCTATGTCGAGCGCGATGGACGAGCGTTCCAGCAGCAGATCGGGTGTTTCCTGTGCGGCGCGAAACGCCACGCCGAAGCGCGGGAATGTATCGACCGCATGGCCGTCGACTTCAAAACTGTCTTCCAGCGCCGAGCCCGCCCGCGCGCACCATTCGCGCGCCTCCTCCAGTGTGTTCACCGGCAGGATCAGGCCGAGCATCGAAGTGGACAAATGCGCCGCTGTGCGACCCTCGTTCAATTCGCAAAGGCGTGCAGCCACCTTCTGCATCAGCGTATTAAACCGGCCATAGCCGATGGCGCCGCGCATGTAAGAGAAGCGGTCAACCCCCACGGTGATCACCGCGCATTTGCGTTCGGCATTGTGCTGCAGATACGTCGTCAGATCCCGCCCGAGAAGACGGCGGTTCGGCAAGCCGCTTTCGGAATCGTGCAACGACAGATGAATGAGCGCGGCTTCGCGCTGCTGGATCAATTCGTCGGCGCGGCGCCGCAACTCATCGCGCACCGTCAGCAATACGAAGCAGGCTTGCGCCAGCAGAATGGGCGAAAGATCGAATTCGCGCGCCAATAACGCCTGGACGAGAACCGAAACCGACAGCGCCACCAGCACAAGCAACGCGTGCCGGATAATCAAAAGTGGCAGGGAGGTGAACCTCTTGCCGGAAAACATCCAGACAATGGCGAGGAAGAACACGAACAAGGTCACAGGCGCGCCGACGGGGCGCAGCATCCGCCCCGAGATCATGTTCTCGTAAGCGATCGCGTGAATGTAAACGCCGGGAAGAATGGGATAGCGCGGCGTGGCGAACGCGTCGCCCAACTCGATCGCTGTCGGGCCGATCAAAATCGCGCGGCCGCGCACAAGCTTCGGATCGAAGTGGCCGTTGTAAACATCCTCGAACGACAAATGATCGAGATCGCGGATATCAACCCCGTAATCGATCAGGAAGCCGTCCGTCGAACCGCTCGGCGGGGCCGCTGCCAGCGTGCCCGCCATGGTCTGGCGATACCCGTTGGGGCCTGAAAAGCCATAACGGTAAAACCGGATGCGCCCGTCGCCATCGACATCCACATTGATGGTGGCCAGTTTGGCGTGTTGCGCCAGGGCTTGCAGCGGCGAACTTTCGATCACCCCGGCGCTATGCCCCGATATCGCGTTGGCCTGCACAAAGGTGGGAAGCACGACGTCGCTACCATGCTCCAGGGAGGCGCTAACGGCACTGTCTTCCCCGTCAGTGGCGCGTGTGCCGAAATCGACGTCGAACCCGATAATTCGCGCGCCTGCCGCACGCAGATTTTCGACGGCTTGAGCAAAGCGCGCTCGGCTCCATGGCCATTGGCCTGCCGAGCGTACGCTGGCCGCATCGATTTCCACCACCGTCAAAGAATGGCTGACGCTGATGGGCAGTACGCGCGCGCGAAAGAGCGAGATCGCGTCGTCGACACCGGAAAACACGCCGAAGAGATAGAGCGTGGAGATCGCGCAGAAAAAGGCCAATGCGGGCGCGCCGCGACGCCATTTCTTTGCCGCAAGAACAAGCAGACGCTTTGGTCTTAGCGAGAGCCGCGAGAATTTCATGAGTGACAAACGCCGCCGCGCGCGCACGATGCGCGAGCGATCTCTCTGCCGTCGCGCGAAGCGGCGGTGCCCGATGCCGGCCTTTGGACTCGCACGCAGGCGTCTCCCGAGGGATGCTGTTGCACGTCTCAGGAGTTTCACAGAAGAGTTCTTACAATCTGTAAACCTTTGGAAACCTTCGTCTGTTTACGAAGAATTCGCCTCCCTTAACGGCGATTAGGTTTCGCAATTTAACCGTGTACGGACAAAACCTGCCATATCGCGGGGTTTCGAGCGCGTTGGCGGCCAGCATATTCAGCCGGATGAGACTTGGTTTTCGGCGTGCTGCTGGCTTCCACAAAGTTCCACAAGCTAGTCGATATGGAACCCAAGCCCTCCCCCAACGGACTCAGCGACGAAACGCAATCCTCTTCGCATAAGAATTGAGTGAGTGTTGAATCAAACAAGCGTACGGGGTTCTTCGATGCGCTGGGCGTAGACGATGTCATTCCGTGATTTTGCGCGCAGCGCTGCGGATGATTTCACCTCTCGCGCATGGGAACAAAATC
>CAIYRG010000484.1 GCA_903928515.1 uncultured Alphaproteobacteria bacterium
AAGGCATGCAGTTCGACCGCGGCTACACCTCGCCGTACTTCATCACCAACGCCGACAAGATGACGGTTGAACTCGAAGATCCGTACATTCTGATCCACGAGAAGAAGCTGGCCTCGTTGCAGCCGATGCTCCCGATCCTCGAAGCGGTTGTGCAAGCCGGACGTTCGCTGCTCATCATCGCGGAAGAAGTCGAAGGCGAAGCGCTTGCCACCCTCGTGGTGAACAAGCTGCGCGGCGGCCTGAAGGTTGCCGCTGTGAAGGCACCGGGCTTCGGCGATCGCCGCAAGGCCATGCTGGAAGACATCGCCATCGTGACCGGTGGTCAGGTGATCTCTGAAGATCTCGGCATCAAGCTCGAGAACGTGAAGATCAACCAGCTCGGTACGGCCAAGAAAGTCCGTATCGACAAGGACAACCCCACGATCATCGACGGCGCCGGCAAGAAAGCCGACATCACCGCCCGCGTCTCGCAGATCAAGCAACAGGTCGAAGAGACGACATCGGACTACGATAAGGAAAAGCTGCAGGAACGTCTGGCGAAGCTCGCCGGCGGCGTTGCGGTCATCCGCGTCGGCGGTGCGACGGAAGTCGAAGTGAAAGAACGCAAGGATCGCGTCGATGACGCGCTCAACGCCACCAAGGCGGCTGTGGAAGAAGGCATCGTCCCAGGCGGCGGTACTGCACTTCTCTATGCCACCAAGGTGCTTGCGAACCTCACCGGCCTGAACGACGACGAGACCCAGGGCATCGCCATCGTCCGCAAGGCGATCCAGGCTCCGCTCCGTCAGATCGTCGAGAACTCCGGCGTGGAAGCGTCCATCGTGGTCGGCAAATTGTTGGAACAGAAATCGTCCAACTACGGCTATGACGCGCAGACCGAGAAATACAGCGACTTCATCGAAAGCGGCATCGTCGACCCGACCAAGGTCGTGCGTACCGCTTTGACGAACGCGGCTTCGGTTGCGGCGCTGTTGATCACGACGGAAGCCATGATTGCCGATCGTCCGAAGAAGGACGAACACGGTCACGGCGGCGGCGGTATGCCCGGCGGCGGCATGGGCGGGATGGACTTCTAAGAAGTCCCGTTCATCAGACGAGAATGCAAAGGGCCGGAGGGAAACCTCCGGCCCTTTTTGTTTGGCTCGTGGAACCCCACATCCTGGGCATGATCAAACGGGGAAATTAGGAGGCGCCCATGTCGGGAAAGCCTCTAATGGCGCCATGAGCAAGATGCCCTTACCTAAGCCCTTCTCCTGGACGCGCGATGAAGCGCGCAGCGGCAAGTTCGACGGGAGGTTTCTCATCGGCGTGCACACGACCGGGATTTACTGCCTGCCCTCCTGCCCCACACATCCACCCAAGCCCGAGAACGTGACGCTGTTTCGCACGGAGGCGGAATGCCAGGCGGCGGGCTTGCGTGCCTGCAAACGCTGCCGCCCCGATCTCTTCTACAAAGGCGAAAACGAAAACATCGCGCTGTTCGACGGCTTGACCAGCCGCGTGCGCGCGAACATTTCGGACTTCACCGATGCGTCTGCCTTGGCGCGTGGTGCGGGTGTGGGCTCAACCAAACTCACCGCATTGTTTCAGGAGCACGCGCATCTGGCGCCCGCCGCGTGGCTGCGGCGCGAACGCGTGCGCCATGCCGCAGAACGATTGCTGCGCGGTAACGACAAGGTGGTGGATGTCGGATTCGCGTCCGGGTTTGAAAGCGAGAGCGTGTTTCATCGCCAATTCCTGGCGCTCACGCGCATGACGCCCGGTGCCTATCGCGCGCTCTCCAACGTGTTCCTGCTGCAATTGCCGAACGGCTATCGCGCAGCAGAAGTGCTCGGCTATCACGCGCGCGATCCTGAAAGCCTGTGCGAGAAATCGGAAGGCAACACAATCTGGAAGGCGCTGCACAC
>CAIYRG010000485.1 GCA_903928515.1 uncultured Alphaproteobacteria bacterium
GCGCACCTTGATCCGCGGTCGTGTGAATCCAGTCAATCCACGGCCGACGTTTGGTCGCATCCACAGGGCCGGTAGCGCCGATAACGATCACGGGGACACGTCCGCACCAAGCATTGAAGATCGCCATTGTCGCATGCATCAGGCCGACATTGCTGTGAACCACCGCAGCCAACGGTTTCTCAGTGACCAGTGCATAGCCGTGACAAATCGCGACCGCATGTTCTTCATGCAGGCAGACGATCATCTTCGGCGATTTGTTGCCGAGATAATTGACGATACTGTCGTGCAGCCCGCGATAACTAGCGCCGGGGTTGAGGCAAATATAGGGAATATCTTGCTCGCGCAGTGCGTCAGCAACAAGATCGCTGCCCCATGCCGGACGGTCTTGAGAGCCAGTAGCGCTCTTGCCGTGCGCGGATTTGTGGTGATCGTCCATCGTGATAACCCCTGATTACTTTTCTTAATTGATAAGGTTGCTCAACGTATTACTGTCTTCTGTAGCCGTCTATGGGGAAGCGGCTATAGTCTGAATAATAAAATAAATACGGGAGGCACTAATGGCCAAGATCAAACATCTGGCGATTGTCGCCATGAATCCCGAGGAACTCGCCAAATTCTATTGCGAGGTCTTCGAGATGGAGATCATCGACCGCAGTTCAACCGGCGGCGTGTTTCTGTCGGATGGTTACTTCAACGTCGCTCTTCTCCCCAACCGCGTTGAGGGCAAAAACAATGGCCTCAATCATTTCGGTTTTGAGGTTGACGACACTGGGGAAGTTGCTGAACGCCTGAAGAAATGGAGTGGCCTGGGTCCTGCGGCACGACCGGACAATCGCTATTACGCAGAATCACGAGCAACCGACCCGGAAGGCAATGCCTTCGATATTTCCGAGCACGGCTTCCAGAGAATGGAACTCGGCTCGGAACGCAAAGGACGCAAGACGGCAAAAGTCTGAATACATCGCCCACAAGAGGCGATTAAAAAAACAAATCAACAGGAGGCAATATGAAGAGGCTGGGATGGACGGTCATTATCGTCCTGTCGGTGCTGGGTGCAGTCTCGGCGAGCGCTGTTCGCGCCGATGATTTTTATAAAGGCAAGCAAGTCCGACTTATCGTTGGGACCGCGGCTGGTCAGGATTACGATGCCTGGGGACGTTTGATCGGACGTCATATCGTCCGCCATATTCCAGGGCAGCCGACCTTCATTACCGAGAATATGCCTGGCGCAGGGCACATCATTGCTACCAATTATCTATTTAACGTCGCGGCGCAGGACGGCACTGTCATTGGGATGGTGACACGTAACATCACCGATGCCGCCCTTCTCAATTTTCCCAATGTCCGCTTCGATCCTGCCAAGTTCAACTGGATCGGGAGCCCGGAAATCAATCACCGTGCTTTCTTCGCGACACCAGCCTCGGGTCTAAACACCGCCGACGATCTCTTTACCAAAGAAATCATCGTTGGCGTCACCGGTGCCGGCCAGGGCGTTACCACTGCGCCGATCCTACTTAAGAATGTCCTCGGCATGAAAATCAAGATTGTCAGCGGTTACAAAGCACCGCAAGACATCGTACTCGCCATGCAGAAGGGCGAGGTCGGTGGCCTGATCGATTCTATCGGCGGCCCCAATGATTCAAGAGCCCAATGGGTAACCTCTGGCCAGATGAAAGTGCTGGTGA
>CAIYRG010000486.1 GCA_903928515.1 uncultured Alphaproteobacteria bacterium
AATAATTGCGGCCCACCATGTCGCTGCGATTGGACAATCCCTTGGGATGTGCGCCGGTGGCGGAGTTCAGCAACAACCGTGCGTTCTGAATCGCGTTACCCGCGATGATCACCACGCTGGCCATCTGCACATGGTGTTCTTTCTTGGCGTCGTAATATTCAACGCCCAGCGCCTTGTCGCCTTTGTCGTTGGTGAGGATCTTCGTCACCGAACAGAAATTGCGCACCTCGGTGCCAGCCTTCGTCGCGATCGGCAGATAGACCGCCAGCGGATCGCCGAGCGAGCCGATGGGGCAACCCGAGCCGCACCAACCGTCATAGAGACAACCTGGGCGGCCTTTATAATCGATGGTGTTGATGGCCAGCGGCATCGGCGCGGTGGCGATGCCGACCTTCTCAAACGCGTTGGCCATCAGCACGGCGTGATCGAAGGCTTTGATCGGCGGCATCGGATAGGGCTTGCCGGGCGGACGCCAGGTTTCCTTCACCGCGTCGCCGCAGATGCCGACATCTTCCTGCACCTGATCGTAATCGGCCTGCAGATCTTCATAGGTGAACGGCCAATCGACGCCGCGGCCGTAAAGGCTGAACGTCTTGAAATCTTCCGGATGCAGGCGCGGCCATTGCGCGAAATGATGGATGCCCGCACCGCCATTGCCCCAACCGGCATTGCCGGCGTGGCCCACGGGGCTTGAGCCGGTGGCGAATACGGTCGGCCCCGACCATTTGATGCGCCGGTTCCAGATATCGGAGCTGATGAGATCTTTCTGCTGCCAGGCGGGCCCGGCCTCCAGGATCACCACCTTCTTGCCCTTCGGCGCGAGCTTGGATGCGATCAGCGAACCGGCCATGCCGGCACCGATGATAAGAACATCAACTTTGTCTTGGGCAACTTTGTCTTGCGCAGCCATGGTCACCACTTCGGATCGGGAAAGATGTGCGGCATGTAAGGCACGCCGATGGCGGCGTAGCCTTCCGGCACGGCGTAGATCACGTCGAGCGCATCGCCGCGCAGCATACGGTACACGCCGCCTGCAGGCGGACCGGCCCAGCCCTCAGGCTGGGTGGTCGCCATGGCCTTCACGAAGGCGGTCTGTTTGTCGGACGCCAGGCTCGCGAAGGGCGCGCCATAGCCCTTGCTCGCGGTGGCATCGATGGCAGCCAACGCCTTCTGGTAGACTGGTGCGTAGGGTGCGGAGAGGCCGTCCGTGAGCCGGATGTTCAGCAGGCACTCGCCGGGCGAAACCGAAAGCCCGTGGTCGATGTAATTGGCGATGCCGCCTTTGGCAGCACCCGGCAATAAGACTTCGGAGATCGCCTCCAAAGTTGCAGCCTCGGTGGTGGTGAGGGTTTGCAGCGGCACGGCTGCGGCATGGACCTCGCTCGGAGACAACGCGATTTCCGCGCCATCCACGGTGAAGATCAGTGCGCCCAGGGCCATGCTCTTGGCGACCATGCGGCGGCTGAGTGATGAATGTTCCGGATTCCCGGTTATGTCGCGACTTGCCGGTGTGTTTGGCATGCGGCTCCCCCCTCTTTTTTTATACGTTCCAGGCTCAACATAGCGCGGCGCTGAGGCGCTGATAAGCGCGGATTCCCTTACGGTTTTTTGGTCTTGGGATTTCGAGGGGCGGCTTATTTCGCCGCTTCTCCCGTCATCTTGTAGCTCTCGCTGTAATCGTTCGAGTAGTCGTAGGCCTGCGCCTCGCGCGGATCGGGGCCCGCTGTTTGCGGCCGGTCGACGCGCTTCTTTTTCATGTCCTCGTACACGGTTTTCAAATCCGCCGTGCGGATCGTGTAGAGCGCGAGATATTTGTTGTTCGGCGTCGTATCCAATTGTTTGTCGTCGAGCACGAAACGCTGCCAGTCGGTGAAGCCGCGATTGTCCAGGACGCCCGGCGCATGCGTGCTGTTGTATTCCTCGTTGAACTGATCATCGCGTCCGGGTTTGCTGTTGACGTAGACAAACAGCTTGTACGTGTTCAGCGTGCCGGTTTCGGGATTGGTAGCCGTGCTCGGATGCAGCGGCGTGATGGCGCGGTAAACCCAATCGTAGCGCGCGGCGGTGGCCGGTGCGGGCGCGCCTTTCGCGGTCTTCACCGCGTCGAAACTCGCCTTCAGCGTTGCGTCCAGCTTCGTGGTGCTGATCGTGTAAACGGTGAGGAATTTCGCAGGCAACGGAATCTCAGGCTTGACGCCGGCTTGGCGCGGGCGGTTTTGCGTATCCGCCAATTCGTAGAACTGCGCGGAGCCGATCCCCGCAACATGGAAATACGCAGGGGCCTGGGTGTTTCGCCGCCAGGCATCATAGGCGGCCTCTTGGCCTGCTGCGGGGGTCGCATATTTCAACAGCAGGTAAGACTGCACGCCGGTATCGGCCGCACGGGCACCCGCAACGCTGAACGCGAAAGCCGCCGCGGCGGCGAGAATCTTGGCAAGGCGCATGGCGTGTCCCCTAAGCTTTGCGGCTCATCGGCCGTTCTTATGAGATAAGCATCGCGCAGGCGCGGGCAAAAAAATAGGGAGCCGAGGCTCCCTATTTCTTCGCAAGAACTGCGCGAACTTATTTCGCGGACACTTTGCCGTCGGCATCGACGGTCACGTCCATCGAGTCGCCCGACTTGACGGCCTTGGCGTGCCAGACGCCGTTGGCGTCCTTGGTCAGGCCGGAGATGCTGCTGAAGCCTTTCGCGGCGATACGGGCCACGGCGGAGTCCTGGCTCACGCCTTTGTCAGTGGAGTCCGCAGCCATGGCGGGAACGATTGCGAGGCCGAGAACGGTCGCGGCGATAAGAGCAAAACGCATAACTTTACCTTTCACGTTAGTAGAATTCAGATAGTACGGTCGCGGTGCAGATAGCCTCGCTTCAAACGCTTATAGGGCTGAAAAAACAGAATAATTTCTGAGGGATATAAACTGCAGCCAAGTGTTGTAAAACTGCTGTCCAGCCGGGACACTTTGCGACAAACACTCCCTCGCCAGGCACGATCCGGCACGAAGACGGCACATTTGGGGAAAATCCCGGATGGCCGCGCGGAACCCGCGTTAGCCGCCGCTTAACGCCGCCGACGTAATGCTGGGGCATGCAAAACGTCCTGCAGAAGCAAAACGAGCAGATTTTCTACGAGGCCGGGGAAGACATCCGTCACGAGGATCTGCGCGGCTTGCTGGATTTGTGGAACGATTGGCGCGCCGGGCGCGACATGCCCACACAGCAAGATGTGAACCCGCGCGCGATGATGCGCTATCTGGCGCGCATTCAATTGTACGACGTGATCGACAAGGGGGCGGATTTCCGCGTGCGCCTGGTCGGCACCGGCATCACCCAGGCCTTCGGCGTGGACCTCACCGGTACGTTTATGTCCAAGCACCCCAATGCCGCGCGCGGCGGCCGCATCATGAGTGCGCTCAATCGCGTGATGGAGCAGCGTCAGCCGGTGTATATGAAGACCGCCGAACGCCACAATGATCGCTACGAAACGCGCCACGTGGAATCGCTGTGGTTGCCGTTCGGCGAAAACGGCGACGTCCAGCTCGTGCTGGCGCAATCCATCCTGAAGATCCTGGGCGCCTAAGATCTTCGAGACTTGACGCTTTTTGCGGGCGTGCTTGCTCGCGCGGGTCTATAACGTCCCGCGGAATTTGAGCGAGGGCATCTCCCCATGAGCGAAGCGGCAAACGAAACCTCTCACGGCGCCGTGCTGCGCCCCGGCGAGCAAAAGGTCGCTGATCGCGGCAACGGCATCCGCACGATTCCGCTGGTGTCGCCGGGATGCGGTGCGGGCCAGCTCATCAACGGCATCACGATGTTCGCGCCCGGTGCGGCTGTGGGCATGCACTGGCACAATTGCGAAGAGAGCGTGATGGTGATCGAGGGCGAGGCTTTCGTCGTGGTGAACGGCAAGGAGAGTTTCGTGAAGGAGGGCGACACCACTTGGTTGCCGCCCAATGTGCCGCATTATTTCCGCAACGCCTCGACAGAGAAACCGATGCGGATCTTTTGGACCTACGCTTCGCCGACAGCGACGCGCACGCTCGCATCCACCGGTCAGGAACATCCCATCGCCGCCGAGCACGCGAAGTAGATACAACCGTTCTGACAACAAAAAACGGCGGGCTGTGAGGCCCGCCGTTTCTATTCGTAATGCGTGTTCTCTTCAGAACTTCGCGCTCAAATTCACGCCCCACATACGCGGCGGTGCATAGGTCGGATACACATAGTCCGTGCCCGAGCCGTTCTGCGCGCCTTGGATGATGGGATGGTTCTCGATGTTCTTCACCCATGCGGCGAGCGACCATTTGCCGTCGGCCGTATCATAGGTGATGGACGCGTCCGTCGTGTGGAACGCCGGATTGATGCCGTCATAGAAGTAATTGACGGCTGTCTGCTTCGAACTCTCGAAATGCACGGCTGCCGTCGCGGTGACGGTGGCGCCGCTCGAAAGATCGAAAATGTGCTGATAGCCGACATTGCCGTTCCAGCGCGGCGCGTTGATTAACGCATCGTTCGGGCCGATCGATGGGCGGTAGCGCACCCAGTTCACCGTCGCCGGATTCGCCGCCAGATTCTTTGCATTACAGGCTGCGCGGTTGATGGTGTTGCCGATCACTTCGATCAGCGTGTGGGCCGCCGTGCCGTAATTGTAGCATTGCGGATAAATATACGGCGCCTGTCCCACCTGCGTCGGTTCGTAGGACAGACCGATATTGATGCGGTCGTTCGATGTCACCAGAAGCGCGATTTCCAATTCGGAACCATAGGCTTTGGTGCCGGTGAATTGCTGGTAGATCGATTGCGCCTGATTGATGTTGTTGATGCCAAGGGCTGACGTGAACAGGCTTTGGAACTTGTAATAGTAGCCGTCCAAATTCACCTGCAGCTTGTTGTCCAGGAAGCGGTTCTTGATGCCCGCTTCATAGGCCGTCATGGAATCGGGCGGCACGGACAGATTGACCACGGTGTTGGTCGTGGCTTCGCCCGCGGCACCGCCTAAGGCTACCGCACCGGCACCCGTCGTGGTGCAGCCGCCCGTCGGGAATGCGATCTGCGCGCCCGAGCCGTCATTGATCAGATAGCGGTGGTGGCTGGTGTTGCCGACGCAGAAACGATCTTGCGCCGGAACGGTGGGGCGGAAGCCCGTGGCCGTGTTGGCGTAGAGCATGCTGTCCGGCGTGATGTCGAATTCAAAACCGGCTTTGTAGGTGAGTTTGTGCGTCGGGAAATCGCCCGGCGCGGCCTGGCCTTTGATGTGCTTGCCGACGTTGAAGGCGAACGACGATTGGCTGACGTCGTCCATCGCATAGCGCAAACCGCCGATGACGCGCAGACGATCGATGATCGGAACCGTCACCTGGCCGTATGTCGATTTGTCGAGCAGAATCTGTTCCTGCCGATTGTCATTGCCGAGCGGTGCGGCGGCCGTGATGCCGGAAATGCGGTTCCAGTTGAGGATGTGGTTGTGGGTGTGATCCCAATAAATACCGGCCACCCATTTGAGCCAGGAATCGCTGTCCGAATTGAGGCGTGCTTCGGCGATCTGATCGTAATTGTCGTTCCACAAATCGTTCGGCGGCACGGTGCCGAGGAATGGATTTGCGGCATGCGCGCCCAAATTGCTTTGGTTCGCATTCATGTTCGCGATCACGGTCAACGACGACCAGCCCATATCGTACTCGGCGTTGAAGCCGACATCGTGGACTTGCGTTTCCTGGCGGCTCACGATTTGGCAGACGCCGGTCACAGGGTTGGGATTGACCGGCGGTTGCGCCGGCACGGTGCAGGAATACGCGCCGTAATATTTCGGGGGCGAATGCCACGCGTCGTATTTGTTGGGATGCGGATCGCCGCCGCACGGATTGAAGCCACCAAACGCCGGCGAGGCAAAATTGGGATTGCGGACGCTCTGCGGCAGCGCGTCGGAGGAACCCGACCCCATGTTGTTGATGGTCGAGGCGACCAGTTCAAATTTGAAGTCTTCGTTCGGCTTGTACAGCAGCTTGATGCGGCCAGCTTGGTAGTCGGTGTTGGCGCGGCCATCGGGGTGCATGAAGCCGCTTTGCTGGCGCGAGGACGCGACAACGCGCAACGCCATGTCGTCGCTCAACGGAATGTTCACGATGGCATTGGCACTGACGAGATTGTAGGCGCCGCCTTCGACAACGATCTTGCCGGAATATTTGCCGATCTCGGGATCGTTGGTGATGATGTTGACGACGCCAGACAACGCGCCGCGTCCGTACAACGTGCCCTGGGGCCCGCGCAGAATTTCGATGCGCGCCGCGTCGGCGCTGGCGAAGCTTTCGGCTTCCAGCGCGATCGTGTTGACGCCGTCGACCATTTCGGGCGTTGACGACACGCCTTGCGTGGTGCCGATGCCGCGAACGAAGAAGGCGCCGTTGGTGCCGGCGCCTTGATACACAGCCACGCCCGCCACGTTCTGCAGCATGTCTTTGAGGCGTGTCTGCCCCGCTTGTGCAGCTGTGTCGGGCTGGATGGCAGTGATCGATACGGATGTCTTCTGGATATCGGCCGCCTGTTTTTCAGCGGTCACGATCACGGTTTCGAGCACATCTTCGGCATAGGCGGCGCTTGCAAATCCAAGCGCACAAGCGATGCCCGTCGAACCCAGTAAAATGCTTTTGATTGTCGGCTTCATGCGTCCTCCCGCCCGCAACTGAGGCCGGAAGAGCGCCGAACGGGCGTTTCCGACCCACACCGCGGCATTAATGCGTTCCGGCCAAGGGGGCCGTCGCTTGTTGTTGTTGCGGTCTTGTTGGATCCCCCGACCCATCCGCAACGTCTGCTCCCAAAGCTTTGTAAGCTTCCTCCCAGGAGAGACGTGGCGGGATGCTAACCGAACCGCAATGACCCGGCAAATTACAATAAAGGTGCCTGTAATACTGTATCTTACAAATGAAAACGGCGGGCCGTGAAGCCCGCCGTTTCGCATGTAACTGTCGATGCTGCGGCGGTTAGAACTTCGCGCGTAGGTTGATGCCCCACATGCGTGGTTGTCCCCATGTCGGATAGACATAGTCGGTGCCGGTGCCGGTGCTTTGCGCGCCAAGCTCGACCGCATGGTTCTCCAGGTTCTTCACCCAAGCTGACAACGACCACTTGCCATCGGCCGTGTCGTAGGTAAGCGACATATCCGTCGTGTGATAGGACGGATTGAAGCCGTCGTAGAAATACGAGATGGCCGTCTGCATCCCCGATTGGAAATGCACGGTCGCGTTGGCCGTCACCGACGCGCCGCTCGACAGATCGAAGATGTGCGAATAGCCGACATTCCCGTTCCAAAGCGGAGCGGAAGCCAACGGTGCGTTTGGCGAGACAGCCGGGTGGTAACGCACCCAGTTCACAGTTGCGGGATTCGCCGCGAGGTTCTTTGCGGAGCACGCCGCAAAATTCGCCGACTGCGCTCCAGTGGCGCCGCCCGCATCCAAAATCGCCGGGTGACTCGCGACACCGTAGTTGTAGCACTGCGGGAATTCGTACGGATTGTTGCCTTCTTCCGTCGGCTCGTAAGAAAGGCCGAAGTTGATGCGGTCATTTGACGTCACCAGCAACGCGCCTTCGATTTCGCCGCCCCAAGCCTTGGTGCCCGTGATGGAATTGTACAGCGCGGCTTGTTTGTTTTGCGAGTTCACACCAAGCGCCGACAGGAACAGGCTGTCGAATTTATAGTAGTAGGCATCGATGTTGAGTTGCAGCTTGTTGTCCAAGAACCGGTTCTTCAGGCCCATTTCGTAGGCCGTCATGGAGTCCGGCGGCACGGAGAGGTTGAGGCTCACGGCGCTGACCGTTTCTCCGGCTGTGCCGCCCACGGCGGTTGCCGCGGCAGGCGCGGTTGTCGCGCAACCACCGCTGGTGCTGTAGGGCAGTACGACGCCTGAACCGTCGCCCGGAGCATAGGCATGCTTGCTGGTATTGCCCTGACAAACGGCATTCGTTGCGGGGACTGTCGGACGGAAGCCATTGGCGATATCGCCATACAGCATGCTGTCCTGATCCAGATCGACTTCGAAACCGCCCTTGTAGGTGATCTTGTGCGTCGGGAAGTTTCCGTCCGCCGGTGTCGCTGTCAGATGTCCGTTTAAGACATTCACCAGCCTTTGATCGTTGCTCAACGAGTCTTCGGAGTAACGAATACCGCCGATGATGCGGAAGCGATCGAGCACGGGAACGGTCACTTGACCGTAGGCGGCATCGTCACCCGCGACCTGTCTTACGAAGGTGTTGGTGCCAAGCGGTGTTGCGGCAGAAACTTGCGACCGTGAATGGTTGTTGGAATCCGTCTCGTCGGTTTCATAGTAGATGCCCGCGACCCATTTGAAGGATTGGGATTCCGGCGAGGCCAATCGGGCGTCGAAGACCTGGTTGAAAATGTTGCTGTAGAGAACGTTTGGCGGAATTGTTCCGAGATAGGGATTGTCCGCATAAATGCCGAGCGGTGCGCGGCTATTGGCGATGTTCCCTTGGAAGGTGAATTGCGACCAGCCGAGATCGTAATCGACCTCGGTGCCGATATTGGCGTTCACGGCATCCTGCCGAGACACGATTTGGCAGACGCCCGTGACGGGCGCGGGATTGACCGGTAATTGCGCCGGCACCGTGCAGGAATACGCGCCGTAATATTTCGGCGGCGAATGCCACGGGTCGTAGGGATTGGCGACCGGGTTGCCGCCGCAGGGATTGAAACCGCCGAATGCAGGCGAAGAAAAATTCGCAAATTTCACACGTTGCGGCAGCGAATCCGAAGCGCCGGTCGATACGCTCGTTAAGAAGTCGCCTTTGAGGATGATCTTGAAATCGTCATCGGGCTTGAATTGCAACTTCCCGCGCATCGACTCGAAATCTTGTCCCGCGCGGCCATCGGGATGCATGAAGCCCGTCATCTGCTTTTCTACGGTGACAAGGCGCAAGGCCATGTCGTCGGATAGCGGAATATTGATCGTCGCGTTCGAGTCGATGAGATTGTAGGAACCACCCTCTACGAAAATTTTTGCTTCGTATTTGTTGCTCGGATCGTTCGTGATGATATTGATAAGGCCGCCGAAAGCGCCGCGGCCGTACAACACGCCCTGCGGACCTCTTAGCACCTCGATGCGTGCAGCATCCGCCGAAGCGAAATTTTCTGCATCGAGCGCGTTCGTATCCAGGCCGTCCAACATTTCCAGGGTAGAGGATACGCCCTGCGTGGTGCCGATGCCGCGCACATAATATGCGGGCTGGGTGCCCGCGCCCTGTTGCGCCTGAATGGCGGGCACAAACGCGATCATCTGATTCAAGCGCGTGTTGCCGGCGTCGCCATTGGTGTCGGGCGTGATGGCGGTGATGGAGACGGATGTTTTCTGAAGGTCGGTGGCGGTTTTTTCCGCTGTCACGATCACGGTTTCGAGCGTGTCGGAATTTTGCGCGAAGCCTGTTCCCGGCAATCCCAATGCGGCGGCGATGCCCGTTGTACCCAAAAGAATGCGACGCAGATGGCGATGACTGCTCATTCTTCCTCCCCCGGCGCGATCTCTGATGTCACGCGCCTTAATGTTGAACTCAGTCTCCATTTTTCGTGTTTGCGCGCGTCCTCGCGCAAACGTGACCGATTCAACTTACAGGCGGATTACGAGATGAATGAACCGAATAGAAGAATTCCACGATAGGGAATTTCGTCAGGTGACAAAATGGCGACACAAAATGGCGCGCGCATTAAGTTCCGTAATCTTACAGATAGAATAGGCAACCTTATGTAAGGCGTTGCCTGAGGCCATGAAGCCGCTGCGCGAGTGCGTTGGAATCGAGCAGCGCCACCAGCAGAAGAACGCAGCCTGTGACGAGGTCGGTGGCGTAAGGCGCCAAGCCAATCGCGGTCATGCCGGATCGCAGCACGCACAACACCAACGCGCCGCCTGCGATGCCCCACGGCGTTCCCTTGCCGCCGCTGAGTGACACGCCGCCGATAATGGCCGAGGCCGTTGCAGGAATCAGCGCATCGGCGAGTGCAACAGGTGAAGCCGCTGCAAGGCTGTAACTGAGCAAGCTTCCCGAGAGCGCGGCCATCATCCCCGACACTCCGAACGCGCCAATAAGAAACGTCTTTGTGTTCACACCGGCCATGCGCGCTGCGCGGCGGTCGCTTCCCGTAGCGGTAAGATCGCGTCCCCAGCGCGTCGCGTAAAAGAAAAACCCGGCCACGAGAAATGCCGCGATGGCGGCCAAGTTACGGATCGAGAACACGACAAGGATGGGCGCATTCACCAACGCTGCAATATCGGCACGGGCATAGCCGATGGTGGCATTGTCGGTCAGCACATAGGTGAGGCCGCCAGCCGTCAACAATCCGCCCAGCGTCACGCCGACCGACGCGATGTTCAGCCGCGTCATGATCGTGCCCTGCGCGACGCCGTAGAGAAGCCCCGCGATCAGCGCGCAGGCGACGCCGAGCAGCGGATTGTCCACGCCGGTCATCACCGCGATGCAGCCCGCCAGGCTCATCACGCCGCCGACCGAGAGATCGTATTCGCGCGCGATCATGGTGAGGCCAAGCCCAAGCGCCACGGGGCCCAGCGTGGCGAATTGCTGCAACACGCTGAACAGCGTGGCCGGATTGAGGAAATGGCCCTGGCCGAAATCGGTGAGCGCGAACCCGGCGACAAGCAGCGCAAGCAACAGGAAGGGCCACACATCGCGGCGATTTTTAAGGGCGAGAAACATGGCTCAATCCCTCTGTACGTTGGCCGAGAGCATGATCACGCCCAGCACGACGAGGCCGATGGTGAGAAATTGCAGCGGCGTGGAGAAACCCCACAACAGCAGAAGCCCTTGGATTGCGGTTACGATAACCGCGCCCAGCAATGTGCGGCAGGCCGAGCCTTCGCCGCCCGCAATCGCGTTGCCGCCGACCAGCACGAAGCCGATGGCATCGTAATCCATGCCCATTCCTTGGGTCATGTCGCCGGAGGAATAGCGCGCGGCCATCAGAACCGCAGCGAGCGCAGTGAAAAAGGCCGCGGCCAGATACGCGCCCATCACGGTGCGCCAGGTTTCAATGCCTGCCGCCTGCGCGGCGCGGGCATTGCTGCCCACCATCATCACATTGCGGCCGAAGCGCGTGTATTTCAGCGCGATCTGCGCCACCGCGACGCTCGCCGCGAAGGCGATCAGCGGAATCGGCAGGAAGCCGAAGCGGCCGTGCAAGCTATCCAGTTCATCGCCTTGCGGATATACGCCGGTTCCGCCCGTGATCATGGTGGCGAAGCCATAGATCAGCGCCATCGCGGCCATGCTGACGATGATGGGATTGGCGCGGAAGTATCCGATCAGCCATCCTTGCACGCCGCCGGCGGCGAGGCTGAAGGCGAAGGCGATGAATAGCGCGGCAACCAATCCCAGCGGCAGAGCAGAGACGAACACCACTGTTGTCGCAGCCAATGTCGCGCCCAGGCTGAACGACATGATGTTGCCCGACAGCGTGATGAAGCTCATGCCGATGGCGACGCAGCCCGCGAACGACATGGTGGTGGCCAGCGACAGAAGGCTGGTGGCCGAAAAGAATCCCGGCGTGAACAGGGCGGAGATTATGAGCCCTGCGCTCGCGCCAAGCCGGATGAGATTGCGCGGGTTCACGACGCGGCCTCAACAAGGGCCAAAATTGGAGCCAAGACAGGAGGATGTGTGATGTCGGACAGCAACCGTCCCATGTCCTTGTTCCCGCGTGCATATTCGCCCACGATGCGGCCGCGATAGAGCGTGAGGATCGTATCGGACAGGCCAAGCACCTCTTCGAGGTCGCTCGACGCCATCACGAGGCCGTAACCCTTGGCGCAGAATTCGCGCATCAGCCGGTAGATTTCCGCACGCGCGCCGACATCGACGCCGCGCGTGGGTTCGTTCATCAGCAGCACGTGCCCGCCTTCGCGATCCAAACAGCGTGCGAAGGCGATCTTCTGTTGGTTGCCGCCCGAGAGCGTATCGGCATTTGCGCCAAGGCGGTTCGCATCAATGCCCGCCTGTTGCGCGAGAGATGAGGCTTCGCGCCGCAACCCAGCGCGGTTGAGAAAGCCTAGCCGCGTGCGCGAGGCCAATCGCGTGGCGATCAGATTGTCGAACACGGGCAGATGCCGGAAGATTCCCTCCACTGCGCGGTCGCCGGACACGAACATCGCGCCCGCCTTCGCGGCTTGCGCACTTGAGCCCAAGCGCAACTCTTGTCCGGCAATGTGCACGTGCCCCGTTGCGTCATAGGCAAGGCCCGCCAATGCGCCGACGATCTCGGACGCACCCGAGCCGATTTGCCCGGCGAGCCCCAAGATCTTTCCGCGGGGCACCGTGAAACCGATATTCGTGAAGCGGCCGGGTGCGGAGAGGTTTTGCACAGTCAGTACGGTCTCGCCCGCTGGCTTTTGCTCATCGGGATACAATTCGGCGAAACCGCGCCCGAGCATGGATTCGATCAGGCTTTGGCGGTCGAAGGCGGCGGTGTCGCGCGTCTCGATGTGTTCGCCGTTGCGTAGCACCGTCACGCGGTCGCACAGCGCGAAGACTTCGCTCAGGCGGTGCGTGATGTAGAGCACCGAGCGCCCTTGCGCCCTTAGTCCGCGAAGGGCTGCGAAGATGCGTGCGATCTCGTTGTCGGTCAGCGTGGCGGTGGGCTCATCGAGGATGAGCAGCTTGGCATCGCGTGTGAGCAGCCGCGCGATTTCTACCAATTGCCGTTCGCCCAAGCCCAACGTGGAGAGCGGCCTGTCGAGTGCGATGTTGTCCGCGCCCAGCCTGTCGAGTGCGGCACGCGCCTGTTCGCGAAAATGGATTTTTCGATGAAAGAACGGCGTCTTCACCGAGCCGAGCCAGATGTTGTCGAGCACCGACAAATCCGGGCAGAGGCTCAATTCCTGCGCCACCAGTGCGATGCCGAGGCCTTGCGCCTCGCGCGGCGAACCGATGCGTGTTGCGCTGCCCTCAACTGTGATTTCGCCCGCGTCAGGCCGGTAGAGGCCGGTGAGGCATTTCACCAGGGTGGATTTGCCCGCGCCATTCTCGCCGCACAGCGCATGGATCTCGCCTGCGCGCACGGCGAACGACACAAGCTTCAGCGCCGGCACGGCGCCGAAGCTTTTGCACAAACCCGAAACTGCAACGATGTCGGCGCTGGCCGTGCCGGTGGTCATGGACCGATCCGATACGGCCTAAGCGCGCGCCAATCAATACGAGCAGGGCGCGGCGGCGGTGGCGAGGTTCGCCTTGGTGACGACGCTGGTGTCGATGAACACGGTTTTGGAGGCGGGCGGCTTGCCGTCGAAGTAATCCTTCACCTGCGCGGCGGCGAGCTTGCCTTCTTCCACAGGCAGCATCAGCACGGTGGCGGCCATGTGGCCCGTCTGGATGTTGTGGATGCCCGGCGCCTGGCAATTGCCGCCAACGATGATGAGGTTGCCTTTGGCGGTGCCCGCCGTGAGGCCTGCGGAATCCGCAGCCAGCACCGCGCCGTTGGCGAGCGAGTCATTCATCCCGTAAATCCCGTCGAGCCCACCCTTGGCGGCATAGCGCGCCAGCAACTGACCGCTGGTCTTCTCGGCCTTCACGGGGTCCCATTGCACGTCTTCGGTGGTGACCACATCGAAGCCCGGCTGCTTGGCCACTTCGGCGCGGAACGCTTTTTCGCGCAACGGCGCTTTGCCTTCGGCCATGGCGCCCGCAACCACGGCGATTTGCGCTTTGGTGC
>CAIYRG010000487.1 GCA_903928515.1 uncultured Alphaproteobacteria bacterium
CATAGAAGAAGCCGGGAAGATCGAACGGGCGGCGATGGCTTTCCGTGATCTTCGGAATGAACGTCAGCACCAAGGCAACGCCAAGAATCCCGATGGGGATGTTCACGTAGAAGATCCAACGCCAATTGGCGTAATCGGTGATGAAGCCGCCCAGCGGCGGGCCGATGATCGGCGCGACCAAGCCCGGCCATGTGATGGTGGACACCGCGCGCAACAGATCCTTTTTGTCGGCCGTGCGGAACACGAGCAAGCGCCCCACAGGCGACATCATCGCGGCGGCAGCGCCCTGAAGAATGCGCGCGCCCGTGAACTGCCAAAGATTGTTCGACAATCCGCACAGGACGGATGCCAACGTGAAACCGATGATGGCGAGGAAGTAGACCTTGCGCGTGCCCCAGCGGTCCGCCGCCCAGCCGCTGGCGGGAATGAGGGTGGCCAGCGTGATCATGTAGGCGGTGACGCCGATGGAGAGATCGATCGCGTGCACGCCGAAGGTCGCCGCCATTTTCGGCAGCGCGGTCACGATGATCGTGCCGTCCAGATTCTCCATGAAGAAGGAGCAGGCGACGATCAGCGGTATGATCATCGGGTTGCGCGAGGACACCCAAATCTCCCTTGAAAATTGGAGGCCCTTGTAGGGTTTTCTGCAGGCCTGCACCATAATAGAATGGTTTTAAATATCGCGCCCCGGCGGGGTGGTTTATAAAGATGCCAACACGGCAAAACCGGGAAATTCAGGGGAGGTGCTTATGGCTGCTACGCTGTTCACGAACGTCCAGATTTTCGACGGCACGGTTTCGGGCCTGTTTCCCGGCCAGGTGCTGGTGGAGGGCAACCGGATCAAGGCGGTCGCCAAGGGCAGCGCCGCCATCCCGGCCAACGGCGCAGAAGTGATCGATGGCGGCGGGGCCACGCTGACGCCCGGCCTTGTGGAAAGCCACGCGCATCTCTTCTTCGGCTCGTCGGTGGACCGCATCGAGCGCCGCCAGGATGTGCCGTCGGAAGCGAAATTGATGCGCGCGGTTCACGCCGCGAAGACGCTGCTCGATTATGGCTTCACCAGCGCTTACTCGGCGGGCTCCGGCAATGCGGTGGGCGAGGTCGCCATCCGCGAGGAAATCGCGAACGGTTATCTGCCGGGGCCGCGTCTGAAAGCGTGTTCGTTCGAGCGCAACGCTGCCGCCGCCGGTCCCTCCGGCCATGGCGGGGGCACCGGCATGTTTCCAGGGATCAAGCACCGCGAACCTGACGTGGCAGGCACGCGCCAGTTCGTGAAGGACATGGCGGCCATCGGCTGCGACTCAGTCAAGTTCGTGATTTCCGGCGAAAGCGGCATCCACCCAGGCACGTCGCGCGAGATCCAATTCTACGACGAAGAGATGATGGCGGCAGGCGAGGCGGCGCGTGAAAGCAACGTCTGGTTGAACGCGCACACCCATTCGGCGGATTCGGTGAAGCTTGCCATCAAGGCCGGTTTCCGCGTGCTCTATCACGGCACCTGGTCGGATGAAGAAGCCTTCGAGATGATGGTCGCCAACAAGGACAAGATCTTCTTGGGGCCAGCGCCGGGCATCAACTGGGCGAACATCCACGAGGGTGCGGCGTTCGGCATCACGAAGGAAGTGGCCGAAGCGCAGGAGCAGTTCGAAACGCTGGAGCGGGTGATGGCGCTAATGCCGCGTCTGCACAAAGCGGGCGTACGGATTCTGATCGGCGGCGATTACGGCTTCCCGTGGAATCCCAACGGCAAGAACGGCCGCGACCTCGAATTGTTCGTGAACCTCTTTCAATACACCCCGGCCGAAGCCTGGAACGCAGGCACGCAGCTCGGCGGGCAGATCATGGACATGGGCGACGAACTCGGTCTTATCAAAGAGGGCTATCTCGCCGACATGCTGCTGCTCGACGGCGACCCCTTAAAGAACATCAAACTGGTGCAGGATAAGAACAACATCCTGATGGTGATGAAGGACGGCAAGTTTCATAAGAAGCCGGATGCGAGACGCGAGCAGCATCGCGTCGCAGCCGAGTAAACAGCGAGTCAAGTCATGGATCAGAAAACGGTACGGCCCCCTGTGGCAGGCGCGAACATCAAAGCGGTGCGCGAGGATTTCTACAATCGCATCGCGCCGGGATCGCTCGCACCGTTGTGGGAGCGCCTGCACAAACTCGTGACGGAAACCCCGCAACCCGCCGCCAAGGCGCATCGCTGGCGCTACGACGATGTGCGGCCGCATCTGATGGAAGCCTGCGAGCTGATCACGGCGGAAGAGGCCGAGCGCCGCGTGCTGATCCTGGAGAACCCTGGCCTGCAAGGCCAATCGCGCATCACGTCCTCGCTCTTTTGCGGCTTGCAGGTGATCCTGCCAGGCGAGGTCGCGCCGCCGCATCGTCACACGCAGACCGCGTTGCGCTTTGTCATCGAAGGCGACGGCGCCTACACGGCGGTGGATGGCGAACGCACGGCGATGCACGAGGGCGATTTCATCATCACGCCGTCTTGGACATGGCACGATCACGGCAATCCGTCCGACAAGCCGATGGTGTGGCTGGATGGGCTCGACATTCCGATGGTGGAGATGTTCGGCGCGTCCTTCCGCCAGGGCGATGACGGCGATGAAGCAAGGCGCATTGCGCGCCCCGAAAACGACGCGCAAGCCCGTTTCGGCAACGGGGTCGCGCCGCTGACACACGATCATAACACCGCCGCCTCGCCGCTGTTCAATTACCCCTATGCGCGCACGCGCGAGACGCTGGCGCAGATGGCTAAAACCGGCGCGCCGGATGCGCACAATGGCTATGCGGTGAAATACACCAACCCGTTGACCGGCGATTACGCGATCCCCACCATCGCCACGCACATGATGCAATTCCCGGCGGGCTTCGAGACGAAGCCTTATCGCTCTACGGACTCCACGGTTTTCGTGTGCATGGAAGGCTCTGGCGCAACGACGATTGCCGGCGAAGTGTTCGACTGGAAACCGCGCGATGTGTTCATCGTGCCGAGCTGGGCCCAGCACACACACAAGGCGGACAAGGACTCCGTGTTGTTCAGCTATTCCGACCGTGGCGTGCAGCAGAAGCTGGGCCTCTGGCGCGAGCAGCGGGGATAGTTCTTCAAGACGCAGAATTGGTGTGTCAGCAGAGGGGGCGTAGTTTGCGCGGATTGAAAATTGCTGGAATTCTCGCTGCGACAGCCCTCGTATTTGTTGCGAATGCGTCCCGCGTAAAAGCGGCCGATGCAGTCAAGCCCGCCAATTGCACTTTAAAGCAATATGCGTCGGTTGATTTTATCTACAACGACCGCAGTCAGATACTCGTGCCGGTAACGGTCGAGGGCGCGCCTGCGCCCTCCTATGTTCTTTTGGAAACGTCTGGTTCGATAGGGAGCATTCCAGAGCAGGTTGTCGAAGAATTGAATCTCAAAACAAGGCCGTGGGATGAAACACGCGCCGAAATCCACCACGGCAGCGAACGCGTCACGAAAACCGCGATAGTTCCGTCGATAAAGATCGGGGGGGGTGGAAATAAAAAAACCTGAATTCACCGTCTTTACGAAGGGGAATTTTCCGGAAAATCCGCGGCCTCTCGTGGCTCTGACAATCGATTCTTTGACGGGCGTTGATTTTGAAATCGATCCTGCTCGCAAGAAATTCAACGTCTACTCTACTGACCATTGCAAAGGCGCGGTCGTCTATTGGGCAGACAAATACTCGGCGGCCCCTATGTTGTTCGATCCAACAGGAAGCATTTATTTTCCTATGGAACTCGAAGGCCAAAAGATCGAAGCCACGCTAAATTCGGGTTCTGCTGACACTGTCCTCGATCCCGGTGTGTCGAAACTGCTGTTCGGATTCGATGAGAAAACACCCAATATAGAAACAGAGACTTCGCCATCGGGAGCTACGTTCTACAGGTTCATGGATTTGACGAACGAAGGCCTAACCGTGATGAACGCGAAGGTGCGCCTGAGCAATACGCACGGGACGGGATCGGATTGCTTCGCCACGAAAATTCATGGTGTTTCGCGCGCAGCAGGGTTCAACCGCTGCTACAATGTGTTCCCGCTCAATTTGGGCCAGAATGTCATGCAGAAATTGCATCTCTACTTCGCGATGAAAGAGAAGATGCTTTATTTCACGGCGGCAGACGCAACGTGGAACTCCCCAACAAATCTGGACTCGAAGCCAGCGGAGTAACCGCATGTCCGGTCGTCATCCGCAAACGCTTGTGCAGTCGGCGCTTGCCCATTTGCCTGGACGAGACCGCGCTGACACATGGAGGCTGAACTGAATCCGCGCACGTGATGCTCGCGTGAATTGTGCGAATTCCGTTCAGTCCGGGTTAGGGATATTCCACAGCGCTTTCTTGTGCGCGTTCAGCCTCCATACTCAAGACTCAGTGTTGACGCTTGAAAACATTGTGCTTTGTGGAATTGGTGTCTCCGAAAGCACTGCGCCGATGCCGCGCGTCTATGACTTAGTTTAAGGGAACTTGATTCGACTCTGTAGCGAGTCAGAGTCATCATTGCCTTCGCACGCGGCGGGCTGGGGCTCGCATGTGTAAGGGTGGCAGACATGGTCTGGTATCAACTTTACGTCCTGGATGAGGGCGGTCACATCCAAAGCCGGACGGACGATCAGTTCGAGGGCGACACGGCCGCGATCGAACGCGCGACGTTGCTGAAAAAAGATCACGAGATCGAAATCTGGCAATACACGCGCTATGTCGCGCGCGTGCGCCCGGAAGGCGTGTTCAGCGCGGCGCACGCTTAGGCGCGCTTCGCCCTCCGCCGGGCACGGCTGAGCAGACAGATGCGAGTACGTTGAGCGCCTGCTTAGCGCGCCAAAGTCTCAGCGCGGAAGCGTGGTCGAACCCATCAGGAATACATCGACCGCGCGCGCGGCCTGACGGCCTTCGCGGATCGCCCACACCACCAGCGATTGGCCGCGGCGCATGTCGCCGCAGGAGAACACTTTGCTCTCGCTGGTTTTGTAATCGACCACATTGGCTTTCACGTTCGAACGCGGATCGAGCGCCACGCCGGAATCTTCCACCAGGCCCGCCTTACGCGGGCCCATGAAGCCCATGGCCAGCAGAACCAGATCGGCTTTGAGCTGAAATTCGCTGCCCGCGACTTCCTGCATGCCCATGCGACCCTGAGCATCCTTCACCCATTCGACACGCACGCATTCCAGCGCTTCCACTTTGCCGTTGCCGACGGCGCGTTTGGTGACGACGGCCCAATCGCGGTCGCAGCCTTCTTCCTGAGAAGAGGAGGTACGCAATTTCAGCGGCCAATCCGGCCAGGTGAGGTTCTTGTTTTCGTGCTCGGGGGGCTTGGGCATGATTTCGAGCTGGGTCACGGAGGCCGCGCCCTGACGGATCGAGGTGCCGATGCAGTCTGAGCCCGTGTCGCCGCCGCCGATGACGACAACGTGCTTGCCCTTCGCGCTGAGTGTGCCGGTGGGGGCGGCCACATTTTCGGCATCGCCCGCATCGCGCTTGTTCTGCTGCACAAGGAATTCCATCGCGTAGTGGACGCCCGGCAGTTCGCGGCCCGTTACTTCGAGATCGCGCGGATTTTCCGCACCGCCCGACATCACCAGTGCGTCATAGCCGGCGAGCAGCGTTTTCACCGCAACGGCCTTGCCGACTTCGGTGCTGGTGCGGAATTCCACGCCTTCGGCCTGCATCTGCACCATGCGGCGGTCGATGAGGTGTTTTTCCATTTTGAAGTCGGGGATGCCGTAGCGCATCAGGCCGCCGATGCGGTCGTTCTTCTCAAACAACGTCACGGCATGTCCGGCGCGCGCCAATTGCTGCGCGCAAGCCAAACCGGCAGGGCCTGAGCCGACAACAGCCACGCGCTTGCCGGTTTTCTTCGGAGCGGTTTGGGGAACGAGCCAGCCTTCATCCCATGCGCGATCGACTATGGCGCATTCGATGGTTTTGATGGTGACGGGCGTTTCCTGGATGTTCAGCGTGCAGGATGCTTCGCACGGGGCGGGGCAAATGCGGCCGGTGAATTCCGGGAAGTTGTTGGTGGAGTGCAGCGTCTCGGATGCGGCCTGCCATTGGTCGCGATAGACGAGGTTGTTCCAGTCCGGGATCATGTTGTTGACCGGACAGCCCTGGTGACAGAACGGAATGCCGCAATCCATGCAGCGCGCCGCCTGGCCTTCCACTTCCGGCTTGGCCAGCGGCTTTACGAATTCATGCCAATGATGCGTGCGCGCCTCCGGCTTTTCATAGCCGCGGTCGTGACGCTCGATTTCCAAGAAGCCGGTTGGCTTGCCCATCGCTTAAAACCTGACTCGCTTGATTATTCCGCCGCCGCGACTGCACCCGCATCGCGCTCGGCCTTCAGGTCGAGCAGGGCGCGGCGGTAATCGACCGGCATGATCTTGATGAAGTGCTTCAGCGCTTCATCCCAATTTTCCAAAATTTCGCGTGCGCGCGCGCTGCCCGTGTAGAGCAGATGACGCTCGATCAGGATGCGCAGGCGTTCGGCATCGAAGCGCAACATGTCGCCCATGCCCGGATCGGACACCGAGACCGCACGCTGGCGTGGGCGATCTTGATCTCTGGCGGCATCGTCGGGAGTGCCGGAGGCGGCAGCAATGGCTTCCATCTCCACCATTGCGGTGTTGCACAGCGGTTTGAAGCGCGCTTTCGGATCGTAGACATAGGCGACGCCGCCCGACATGCCGGCTGCGAAGTTGCGGCCCGTGTCGCCGAGCACGACGACAACGCCGCCTGTCATGTATTCGCAGCCGTGATCGCCGGTGCCTTCCACGACGCAGATCGCGCCGGAATTGCGCACCGCAAAACGCTCGCCTGCGACACCTTCGAAATAGGCTTCGCCCGCGATGGCGCCATACAGCACCGTATTGCCGACGATGATGTTCTCGACCGGATTGCGCTTGGAGCCTTGCGGCTGACGCACGACGACGCGGCCGCCCGAAAGGCCTTTGCCGACATAGTCGTTGGCATCGCCCGCGAGTTCCACCGAAACGCCGCGCGACAGGAACGCGCCGAACGAGCCGCCGGCTTGCCCCGTGAACTTCATCGCGATGGTGTCTTCGGGCAAACCGGTATGGCCGTGTTTGCGCGCCACTTCGCCCGACAGCATTGCGCCGACCGTGCGGTGGATGTTGCGGATGTCGAAATGCGCGCGCACTGGTTCGCCTCGATCGAGGGCTGGGCGGGCGGCTTCGATCATCTTGTGGTCGAGAGCGCGTTCCAGCAGGTGATCCTGCTTCTCGCAATTGTAGTTGGCGACGCCGGGCTTCGGCGTGACCTGATGCAGGATGCGCGAAAGATCGACGCCGGCCGCTTTCCAGTGGTGCATGGCGCGGCGCGTGTCGAGCTTGTCGACGCGGCCGATCATCTCGTTCAGCGTGCGGAAGCCGAGCTTCGCCATAATCTCGCGCAGTTCTTCGGCCACGAAGAAGAAGTAATTGATCACGTTCTCCGGCGTGCCGGTGAAGCGCTTGCGCAGCAGCGGGTCTTGCGTGGCCACGCCGACGGGGCAGGGGTGCAGATGGCACTTGCGCATCATGATGCAGCCGACCGAAATCAGCGGCGCGGTGGCGAAGCCGAATTCATCCGCACCGAGAAGGGCGCCGATGGCGACATCGCGGCCCGTGCGCAGGCCGCCGTCGACCTGCACGGCAATGCGGCCGCGCAAACCGTTCAGCACCAAAGTCTGCTGGGTTTCGGCCAAGCCGATTTCCCATGGGCTACCCGCGTGCGTCAGCGAGGTGAGCGGCGAGGCACCCGTGCCGCCTTCGTAACCGGAGATCGTGACGTGATCGGCGCGCGCTTTGGAAACGCCCGCGGCGACGGTGCCGACGCCGACTTCCGAGACGAGCTTCACGGAGATACGCGCCTTCGGATTGACGTTCTTCAGATCGTGAATGAGCTGGCCCAAATCTTCGATCGAATAAATGTCGTGATGCGGCGGCGGCGAGATAAGACCCACGCCCGGTGTCGAATGGCGCACCTTGGCGATGGCGGCATCCACCTTGTAGCCGGGCAACTGGCCGCCTTCGCCGGGCTTGGCGCCTTGGGC
>CAIYRG010000488.1 GCA_903928515.1 uncultured Alphaproteobacteria bacterium
CTAATGTCGCATTTAGCTGGCTGCCCTCGGCCATTTTCGCTTCATCCTCTATGCCAATCCACGCATTCGGCGTCGGCTGCTCCACAATGCTGAGTTCGGCGATTTGCGCCCGTTCATCATCATTGAGCGGTCGAAGCGTGCCGGAGGGATGCTTGAAGAGCCTTGCGTACGCTCCTTCCGAGAAGGCGATGTTGCCGGCAGGAGCCGGGTCGATTTTGTAGCTTTCAATAATGGGAAAGGCGACGGACCAACGGTGACGCTTGCCGTTCTCTGCCCACATATCCTGAAGCTCTTCATACTCGGTATCGCCCAGGATTTCGCGCAACGGGCGCGCTGAAGGGCGTAGCCGATGTACCGAAATCAATTTGCCCGCGACTTCACCGTGGGTAGCTTTGTCCGTCAGGTAGCGCGGGTCATTTTCGAAGCCCGGATTTGGAGCGTCGAATTTACGCGTGACGTATTCGATTACGTACCCACCCTGAAACTGCGAATGAACAGTTGAGCGGCATTGCTCCCGCGCCGCGGTCGATCCATCCCGCGGAGTAAAACCAACCCAATGCGTTCCGGGAAGCCAGTCGGCTTTCGCCGCTGTTACCGGAAGCGGCAAATCTTTAACTTTCATGTTGCGTCCCCTGCCGCCAGACTCTTGCGCCAGCTGTGGTCCCTGTCAAAGAGCCCATCGTTGGGGACTGCGAGAAGGCGAATCGCAGCGGCATGACCTAGAATAGCATCGCCGTATCAGAGGACCCACGATGACAAACCTCGACCCCTTCACTCTGGCGACTGTGCCTCTCGAACAATATTTCGGTGACACGCCGCTTGGTCATGGCACAGGTTTTATCTGGAAAGGCGAGAAGCAATTCTATTTGGTGACAAACTGGCACGTGCTCGCGATGAAGGATTTCTTCACGCGCAAAAACCTGCGCGAGGATGCGGGGCGGCCAAATATCCTTCGTACGCTCTTCAATGCGCAGACGGGCCGTTTCGACAAACAAAGATGGGATATCCGAATCCGCGACGAAGATGACAAGCCGCTCTGGCTTGTCCATCCAGGCCGTCGCGTTGACGTGGCGGTATTACCTCTGAATTTCAAACTCGACGAACTAATCATCACTTTGCATCCGCTGAACGTGCTCGCGAACGCGCGTTTGCGCATCGAAGTCGGAATGGAAGTTTTCGTACTAGGCTATCCCTTTGGCATAACTCCTCCCGCGTTTCCTGTCTGGAAGCGGGGGAGCATCGCGTCCGAACCGGAGCTCGCTCCCATCACAAACGACTACATGCTGGTCGATACGGCATCGCGCCCGGGAATGTCGGGTGCCCCTGTCATTCGCCGTAGCTGGTCGAACCACATGGTCGAGCCCGGCGTCCTAGCTATGGTCGATACACCGATCAATCGCTTCATCGGCGTTTATTCAGGTCGAGTGCCTACCGAACATCCGCATGAAGCGCAGATCGGTCTCGTTTGGTCGGCTTATCTTATCGACGAGATCATCAATGGAAATTTTCACGACGAGGATTA
>CAIYRG010000489.1 GCA_903928515.1 uncultured Alphaproteobacteria bacterium
CGACCGAGATCAACACGTCCTGGCCCGATACCGCTTTGGTCGCCAAAGCTTCGTTGTAGCCGCGCGCGCGTTCGCCGCGCTCGGCGACGACGTGGCTGCCGAACGAGATTTTCAATTTGTCGCGATCCGCCATCTCGCCGGATTTGCCGACGGCCATCACGATGCGGCCCCAATTCGCGTCATTGCCGTACACAGCGGTTTTCACCAGCGGCGAATTGGCGATTGATAGACCGATCTTGCGGGCGGCTTCCGGCGTCTGCGCACCCGCAACGTCAACGGTGATGAATTTCGTCGCGCCCTCGCCGTCACGCACCACTTGCAGTGCCAATTCGAGCAGTACCTGATCGAGCCTGTCTTTGAACTGACCCAAGCGCTTGTCGGTCGGCTTGGTGATCGAGGCATGCGCGCCGCCGCGTCCCGTGGCGAACAGCAAAACCGTGTCGCTGGTGGAGGTGTCGCTATCGACCGTGATGCAGTTGAAGGTCTTCTTCACGCCGTCTTCGAGCAGCGGCTGCAGAACGGCCGAAGGAAGATTCGCATCGGTGAAGAGGAAGGCCAGCATCGTGGCCATGTCGGGCGCGATCATGCCCGAGCCCTTGGCGATGCCGTTGATGTTGACGCGCTTGCCGTCGATGAAGGCCGAAGCGGTGGCGAGCTTCGGATAGGTGTCGGTCGTCATGATGGCTTCGGCGGCACTGCGCCAGCCGGCGGCGGAGCCGGTGTCAGCCAGGTTGCCGAGAATCTTGGTGATCTTGTCGTGCGGCAGCGGCTCGCCGATGACGCCGGTGGAGGCCATATAGACCTCCTTGGCTTGGGCGCCGACCACGGCAGCCGCGGCTTCCGCCACGGCGCGGGTGCCGTCATAGCCCGCCTTGCCGGTGAAGGCGTTGGCGTTGCCGGAATTGACGACCAGCGCTCGGGCGGTGCCTGAGGCTTTAAGCTGGGTTTTACACCAATCGACCGGCGCGGAGGCGGTTTTGGAAGTGGTGAAAACTCCGGCGACCTGGGTGCTGGGGGCCAAAATTGCCAAAAGAACGTCGGTGCGGTCCTTATATTTCACCCCGGCTTGGCCGGTGGAAAGCCGCACGCCCGCCAAAGGCGGCAGGGTGGCAATCGATTTGGGCGCGAGTGGCGATACCGCGTGGCCGGCATCAGCGGGCTTCGCGACCGGCTTTACGGGCGCTTTGGGCAGTACTTTGGCCTGGGCTTTGGCCGGCGCCTTTTTCGGCGCTTTTGCTGGTGTTTTGGCGGCTGTTTTCCCAGCCGCCTTCGCCGAACCCGGCTTTTTGCCCCCCGCCATGTCTGCCTCCCCTAACTCCACGCTTTTTCAGCGTTTCTTTGCCGAAAATGACGGCCAGCCGGATTAGGCCCCGGAGGCTTCGTTGACAAGTCCCTGAATTGACAAGGGGGGTGACGCTTCTTATCTCTCCCTCGGCTCGCGAAGCGCTGGTTCGACCGGTGCGCGCGGGCTTTTTCGGCATTTTCGGAGCGGCACATCCCGCTTCCATGCTGCAATGGCCGGCCGTGCGCCCGAACGGTCTATTGGCGTCATCGGGTTAGCAGAGGACTTCATGCTCGGTCTGAATATCGCGAACCGCCTGTTCGGTTCGGCCAACGAACGCAAGCTCAAGTCGAAATGGCAAATTGTGGCGCAGATCAATGCGCTGGAGCCGCAATTCGTCAGCAAGACGGACGACGAACTGAAAGACATGACGCGCGTCTTCCGCGACCGCCTGGCCAATGGCGAGACGCTGGACGCTCTGCTGCCCGAGGCTTTCGCGACAGTGCGCGAAGGCGCCAAGCGCGCGCTGGGCCAACGCCATTTCGACACGCAGCTTGTCGGCGGCATGATCCTGCACGAAGGCAAGATCGCCGAGATGAAAACCGGCGAAGGCAAGACGCTGGTTGCCACCCTCGCCGTCTATCTGAATGCGCTCGCCGGCAAGGGCGTGCACGTGGTGACGGTGAACGATTACCTCGCCCGCCGTGACGCCGAATGGATGGGCCGCGTCTACAATTTCCTCGGCATGACGACCGGCATCATCGTGCATGGGCTCGATGACAAAGAGCGCCGCGAATCCTACGCCGCCGACATCACCTACGGCACGAACAACGAATACGGCTTCGACTACTTGCGCGACAACATGCAGTTCACGCTCGAAGGCATGGTGCAGCGCGGGCACTTCTTCGCGATCGTCGACGAAGTGGACTCGATCCTCATCGACGAAGCGCGCACGCCGCTGATCATTTCGGGCCCGACCGACGATCAATCGGAATTCTACCGCAAGGTCGACACGCTCATCCCGCTCTTACGCGCGGGAAACGGAAAGAAGGGCGACGAAGAAGATAAGGGCGACTACGAACTCGACGAGAAGCA
>CAIYRG010000490.1 GCA_903928515.1 uncultured Alphaproteobacteria bacterium
CGATCTACATGGCCCGAGAACAGATAATATGCGGCCTGATAGCAGAGGAACGCCACTTGGCCGTCGAGCATCGACACGTCGATGACATCGCCCACGCCCGTCTGGTTGCGCTTCAGCAACGCACCCAGGATACCGATGGCGGCGTACATGCCCGCCGTCAGGTCGCCAATCGGAATCCCGGCGCGCACCGAGGTGCGGCCCGGCTCGCCCGTCAGGCTCATGCCGCCCGATAACGCTTGCACGATCATGTCGTAGGCGGGTTTCTCCGCATACGGACCATCCTGGCCGAATCCGGAGATCGAACACCAGATCAAACGCGGATCGGCCTTGCGCAATTCCGAGGCCGAGAGCCCCAGCTTATCCATCACGCCGGGACGGAAATTCTCGATCACCACATCGCATTTGGCGATGATGCGCTTGGCCAGCGCAACGCCCTCTTTCTGCTTGAGGTCGATGACGAGGCTTTTCTTGTTCCGGTTGATGCCGACGTAATAGAGGCTGTCGCCGTCAATGAAATGCGGCGGGATATGGCGCGCCAGATCGCCTTGCGGCGCTTCCAGCTTGATCACCTCCGCGCCCATATCGGCAAGAATTTGCGTGCTGTATGGGCCGGAGAGGAATTGCGTGAGATCGAGGATGCGAATGCCGGCGAGCGGACCGGTTGGGTTTGCCACCGCCCTCACCGCGAGAAAATGTGAATCGAGCAGACGCCGTGATCGAAGCCGGTGATGCCGCCACCGGTGGCGTGGCTGATACCAACGCGCGCGTTGGGTTGCTGGCGCGCACCACACTCACCGCGCAACTGGCGCACGATCTCCACGATCTGTGCCGCACCTGTGGCGCCGATGGGATGACCTTTCGCGAGCAAGCCGCCGGAGGGATTCACCGCCACCTTTCCGCCGATCTTCGTGGCGCCGGAATCAAGATAATGCCCGGCATCACCATGCGCGCAGAAGCCGAAGGCTTCGTAATAGAGCAACTCGGCGATCGAGAACGCGTCATGCACTTCGGCGACATCAACATCCTCAGGCCCGAGCCCGGCTTCCTCGTAGGCTTCTTTTGAGCCGCGCAGCGTGATTTCCGGAATCGTCATGTCGCGATAGCCGGGCGTGTAGATGCCCGACACCATGTCGGACGCACGCACCCAGATCGGATTGGATTTCACCTGTCGCGCAAACGCGCCAGAGCATACGATCACCGCCGCCGCGCCGTCGCCTGTCGGGCAGCATTGCAGCAGCGTGAAAGGATCGGCGATGGGACGCGAGGCAAGCACCTCTTCCACCGTCACCGGCTTCTTCATTTGCGCATCGGGATTGAGCGCGCCATTGGCGCGGTTCTTCACCGAGACGCCCGCGAGTTGCTGCGGCGTGAGGCCGAATTCGTACATGTAACGCTGGGCGCGCATCGCGTAGAGCGTGGGCATCACCATGCCCTGCGTGACTTCCCAATCTTCGGTTTCTAAGGGCAGCGTGCCGCCACCGAATTTGGTGAGCTTCTCGACACCGATCACCAACACCACTTCGTATTCGCCGGAACGAACGGCCATCACGGCCTGGCGCATGGCGGTGGAAGACGACGAACACGCGTTTTCGACATTGGTGATCGGAATGCCGGTCATGCCGATTTTGCCGAGGATGCGCTGCCCGGCCATCATGCCGCCGAGTGCGGTGCCGCAATATGCAGCTTCCACTTGCTTGCGTTCGATGCCCGCGTCTTTCAGTGCGGCTTTCACGGCGGGCCAACCCAAATCGGCCAGCGAACGGTCGGGATATTTCCCGAACGGAATCATGCCCACGCCAATGACAGCAACTTCACGCATAGGACTTGTCTTTCACTTCTTCTCGGGATTTTCGGTCGTGAAAATGAATTCCGGTTCGTTTTCGCCGTGATCCTGCGCGTGCTGGAAATAGACCCGTTCGCCGATCTGATGCTCGGTGCCTTTCAGCCGCGCGAAGATGCGCACGCCGTTGGCGAGATCGACATAGCCATACGCACGTGGCTTGCCGTCTTTGTTGCCGACATGCAGCACAGAGAAGCTGTAGAGCAAACCGGTGCGCGGCATGTCCCAAGCGGCGATCTTCTCGCCGGCGCAAACCGGGCAAACCGGCTGCTTGGGGAAATGCGGCGTGCGGCATTCCGGGCAGCGTCCGCCACGTAAAACCGGCAGGCCATCCGTGGCCGTGCGGATCAGGGCGTCGTCGTCGATTTTGGGTTTCGTATCGCCTGCTGCGCTCATGGTTCTTCCACCCCCCGATAGGTCTGGCCGCCGGCTCACGCGACGGTCCGTAATCGCTTGGAATATAAGCTCTTTTCACGCCGTTTAGAGGCGTGTTCACCAGTCTGGTGCATCTGTAGCCTAGTCTGAAAGGCCCGGCAAATTACCCCCGCAGCTTGCTTCTACAGCCGCCCACGCAGATAGGCCGTGAGCATCGCGCGCTGACGCGCGAAGCGGCTCAGAGGCTCATGCCCGAGCTCGGGGTCGAAGTCCGGCCGCGACTGTATTTCGAGAGAGAGAGGCGCTGTCGCGAGCG
>CAIYRG010000491.1 GCA_903928515.1 uncultured Alphaproteobacteria bacterium
AGATCTACACCGTCGGCGTCAACTGGTACCTGAACAAGAACGTCAAATGGATGTTCGACTACGGCTTCGTGAACGTCGACAAGCTCAACGCCAGCGGCGCCACGCAGCTCGGCCAGAAGCTCGATACGCTCGGAACCCGCCTGCAATACTCGTTCTAAGACTTCCCCCGAACCTTTCTCCGCGCTCGCGCGGCGGACAGGTCCAGAGAAAGCCCGCCGGTCCTCCCCGGCGGGCTTTTTTCTTGGCCCGATTTCACATCGCCCGCGCATTACAGGTCCGACAGCCAATCGCCCGCGCGTGCCCGGCAATCGCCCTGCAATTGCGTAACAGGGTTGGAAATTCGTTATTCGGCGTTTTTGTGAATCCGGTCTTATCCTTGTTTTTACTGGATAATTTCTGCCTCGACCCCGCCCGCTGTCATAAAAGCTTCGTCAAACCGTGACAGTCATGACGCGGAAAACTTTTGTTATCCGCCCGGGTAATGGGGGTGGCCTCGCTCTTCATTTTTGAGAGCCTGATGGGGTCCACACCCTCAATTCATCCGACACAGAAAGAGGGATTTCCTATGAAAGTTTCTTCGAAGATTTTCGCCGCGCTCATAGCCGGCGTTGCGGCCGTGAGCCTGTCCACGTCGGTATTGGCGGCGGATATCTCCGGCGCCGGTTCGACGTTCATCTTCCCGGTTCTGGGCAAGTGGGCGTCTGTCTACAAAGGCCAGAGCGGCACGAATTTGAATTATCAATCCATCGGTTCGGGCGGCGGCATCAAGCAGATCGAAAGCAAGACCGTGACGTTCGGCGCCACCGACATGCCGCTTTCGGTTAGCGACTTGAACAAATACGGCCTGTCGCAATTCCCCGCCATCATCGGCGGCATCGTTCCGGTGGTGAACGTTCCGGGCATCGCGACGGACCAGCTGGTTCTCGACGGCGCCACGCTGGCGCAGATCTTCCTCGGCAACATCTCGAACTGGAGCGATCCGGCGATCAAGAAGCTGAACCCCGGCCTCAACATCCCGAGCATGGCGATTGCCGTTGTGCATCGCGCCGACGCTTCGGGCACGACGTTCAACTTCACCAACTATCTTTCGAAGGTGAGCGCGGACTGGAACACGAAAGTCGGTTCGTCGACGGCGGTGGATTGGCCGGTCGGTATCGGCGCGAAGGGCAATGAGTTCGTCGCCTCGAACGTCGCGGGCACCAAGGGTTCGATCGGTTACGTCGAATTCGCCTACGCCAAGCAGAATCACCTGACCTACACGAAGATGATCAACAAGGACGGCAAGACGGTGAGCCTCACCGTTCCGACGATGCAGGCGGCTGCCGCCGGTGCGAAGTGGGACCCGGCGACGGGCTTCAACACCATCATCACCGACCAGCCGGGTGCGGATGCGTGGCCGATCACGGCGTCGACCTTCATCCTCGTCTACAAGAAGCCGGTCGATGCGGCCGCCACCAACGAAACCCTCAAGTTCTTCAAATGGGGTTACGGCAAGGACGGCGCAGCACTCGCTCTCGGCCTCGACTACGTGCCGCTGCCTGACAGCCTGACGAGCGTGATTCAGACCAGCTGGAAAGAGATCGAGGGCGTTACCCCGTAATTTTGGGCCGTAATTTCATGAAACGGTGGCATTCCCGGGCTTCGCAAACATCCGGGGATTGACGACAATAGGGGGCGGGAAACAAATGTTTCCCGCCCCCTTTTTTTGAGACCTCTTTCCTCTCGCGCCAGATGGTTGACGCCCCCTTGTCCGACAACAGCACCGCATTCGACTCCGCACCGGCGAGCGTCCTGCACGCCCGCATGGCGAAATTGCGCCGTGCCGACTTCGCTTTCCATTTGCTGACGCAATCGGCCGCTCTCGTCGTGCTGCTGATGTTCGCCGGGATTTTCTGGGCGCTCATTGTCGGCTCATGGCCCGCCATCCAGGCTTTCGGCTTCCGCTTCCTCGTGTCCGACGCGTGGAATCCGGTGAAGGAAAATTTCGGCGTCATCGCGCCGCTCTACGGCACGCTCATCACGTCGCTGATCGCCATGCTGATCGCGGTTCCGGTGGGCATCGGCATCGCCATCTTCCTCACCGAACTCTGTCCGCTCTCGCTGCGCCGCACGGTCAGCATCGCCGTGGAATTGCTCGCAGGCATTCCCTCGATCATCTACGGCATTTGGGGCCTCTATGTTCTCGCGCCCTTCCTGCAGCGTGTGGTCCAGCCGGCAGTGATCGACAGTTTTGCCAACGTTCCGGGACTTTCCACTTTGTTCGCGGGCCCGCCTTACGGCATCGGCATCTTCACCGCCGGTCTCATCCTCGGCATTATGATCTTGCCGTTCATCGCCGCGATCACGCGTGACGTGTTCGAAACCGTGCCGCCGGTTCTGAAGGAAGCGGCCTACGGTCTCGGTTCCACAACGTGGGAAGTGATCTGGAACGTGGTGCTCCCCTATTCGCGCGCCGGCGTGACCGGCGGCGCCATGCTGGGCTTGGGACGCGCGCTCGGTGAGACGATGGCGGTCACCTTCGTGATCGGCAATGCACACCGCATCAATCCCTCACTGTTCGCACCGGGCACGACGATTTCCTCGGCCATCGCCAACGAATTCACCGAAGCGGTCGGCGATCTCTATCCCAGCGCCTTGATCGAATCCGGGCTGGCGCTGTTCTTCGTGACCTTCCTTGTACTCTCGTCGGCGCAATACATGCTGTACAGGCTTGAACGCCGCGCCGGAGGCCGCTCATGATCAGCCAATCGCGCTATCTCGGCCGCCGCATTCGCAACAAGGTGTTCCTGGGCCTGTCGCTGTTCGCCACGGTCTTCGGTTTGGGCTGGCTGGTGCTGGTGCTGGGTGCGTTGCTCGTCAAAGGCATTCCCGGCCTCACGCCGATGCTGTTCACCCAGATGACGCCGCCGCCGGGCGAGAATGGCGGCTTGCTCAACGCCATCGCCGGTTCGCTGATGATGACGATCATCGCGGTGGTGATCGGCACACCCATCGGCATCATGGCAGGCACCTATCTCGCCGAATATGGCCGCCACGGCCGCATGGCATTCGTCATCCGCTTTGTGAACGACATTCTGCTCTCCGCGCCCTCCGTGGTGCTGGGCCTGTTCGTCTATCAATTGATCGTCGTGCCGATGGGGCATTTCTCCGCCATCGCCGGCACGGTGGCGCTGATGACCATCGTGATCCCGGTCGTGGTGCGCACCACCGAAGGCATGTTGCTGCTGATCCCGAACACGTTGCGCGAAGCTGCCGCGGCCCTGGGCGCGCCGCGCTCGCTCGCTGTCGGCCAGGTAACGTGGCGTGCGGCGCGTGCCGGCATCATCACCGGTGTGCTGCTGGCCATCGCCCGTGTCTCGGGCGAAACCGCGCCGCTGCTGTTCACCGCGCTGAACAACAATTTCTGGAGCACGAACTTGAATGGTCCGATGGCAAGTTTGCCGACGACCATCTTCCAGTTCGCCATGTCGCCTTATGAAGATTGGCAGAGGCTGGCCTGGGCGGGCGCGCTTCTGATCACGATTGCCGTGCTGGGCCTCAGTATCCTGGCACGAGTCTTCGCAACGAAGCGCCAACGGAGTTAGGGATGGCGGCGAATATGGAAATGAGCAACGACTTCACAATGAGCAACGGTCATGCGAACAGCGTCGCCGACATGAAGGTGAAGGTCGATATCCG
>CAIYRG010000492.1 GCA_903928515.1 uncultured Alphaproteobacteria bacterium
GTCGGTGATCGCGATGCCGTGATGCAGGTTGAGGCCTTTGCGGTTGAAGTCGCCGCTGGCTTTGCGGATTTCCAGAAACTCTTCGATCTCCGGATGGTGGATGTCGATGTAGACGGCCGCCGACCCGCGGCGCAGCGAGCCTTGGCTGATCGCCAGCGTCAGGCCGTCCATCACATGGATGAAAGGAATGATGCCCGAGGTCTCCCCGCAACCTTTTACGGTTTCACCGATAGAGCGGACTTTACCCCAATAGGTGCCGATGCCGCCGCCGTTCGACGCGAGCCAGACATTCTCGTTCCATGTGTCCACGATGCCGCCCAGCGAATCCGATACATCGTTCAAGAAGCACGAAATCGGGAAGCCGCGCGTGGTGCCGCCATTGGAGAGAATAGGCGTCGCGGGCATGAACCACAATTTCGAGATCGCATCGTAAAGCCGTTGGGCATGCGTGACATCGTCGGCATAGGCGCAGGCCACGCGCGCGAACATGTCCTGGAAGCTTTCGCCCGGCATCAAATAGCGGTCGGTGAGCGTCGCCTTGCCGAAATTGGTGAGAAGCTCGTCGCGCGTGCGATCAAGTTTCAGATCACCGGGAACAGGCTTGCGGGCCAGCGGCCCCGGCATGGGGGCGGGGCGGGGCTCGGCCTTGCGGAACACCAACTGGGGCCCCGGCATCGGCCGCCCCGGAGCAATCTCGGGCTGCGGAACGAGATGGCCGTGAATGTCGAAATCAAATGCCAGGTTTGTCATCGTTCTCCCCCTCAGGATTTTTGGGAGAGATTTTGCCGGAGTCGCTTAAGCCGTGGCGGATACCACGATCTCAAAGCGGCTACCGGGACACCCCCGCCCGACGCACATACACTCGTCACGGCAGGTCTCCTGGCTCGCGGGTTGCCGCTTCCGCCGGGCCTTCCCAAAGCTTACGCCTCAGTGGCCGGATTCAGCGGAAGCTAACCGCTTACAGTTGCGGGGGCAGCCCCGGATTTGGCCCATTTTCGTGCCACACCGGGTTCCCTCTTAGCCCCAGATATCGCCTATCTGGGGAACCGTGAACACATCATCTTGTGAAGGATTGGTGACCCAAGTCAAGGCTCGGAACGGCGTTCGCGCAGGGGGAATACGAAAAGATTTGCGGAAAAATCCGTTGCTTTCGCCCGCGAATATTGCCGCGCTTCGGGGGCCCTCATGCGCCGCGTGTGCTTCGTCCGGCGCCTTCTAAGCCGCTAGCAGGATGGCGCGTTCGATGGCCTCGACGGGTTTGGCCAATCGCGGCGCGACGGCATCCAATGCCGGTAACAGATCGCGAGAAGGCGCGAAATACACACATGCCTCCAGAACGCCACGCGCCACACCGGCATAACGAAACACCGATTTTTTCGGATCGGAATAGGAAAGGATTTCCGCCTCGGGCGAGACGTTCAGAAACCGCCGCAGGATCATTTCGGACGCGACGGTTGCGTCAAGCGACCGCCATCCGGCGAGGCGATACGCATAGCCCGAAGCCACGGGCATCTTCGACCAATAGACATCATCCCACCGCGTGTCTGTGTCCGAACGGCGCAACAGCAGCCCCACCCAAGCGGCGTATACCGGTGCCAGAGTAATGTCGGTGCCTTTCAGATCGGGCTGGCCCGAATGGGGATCGGTGCGATTGTGGACGATTTTTCCGATGCCCCCAGCGGACGAGAATTGGTCCGTCCAGTGCATCGGCAGAAACGCTTCGCCCACGCGCTGATCACCACTGATGGTGAGTGGGAAGATTGCGGAATTTTCGCCATCCGTCACACGCGCGAATGCGGCATCGCTCAAGCCATGTAACGCCGCGTCGTTGGGGTGAACGGACACGGCCGGTTCCTCGATGTGGCTCATCAATCGCGGAACCAGGCCGGTGCGCGTCATGGTGTGCCATTGGTCGCGAATGCGTCCGGTGTTCAAACGCAAGCCTGAAAGTTCGCGTGTGGCCGGAGGTTGCAGGGGAAGCATGCGCGCGCGGCCATCGGGAGTGGGAAACTTGCCATCGCCGAATAAACGGGTGGAAGTCTCTCCGATTTTCCTGCACGGCCATTGCGTGGGCGCGAAGCTTTCATAAGCGGCATCATCCAGATCGGCGAAGACGCCAATATCGAAAACGCGTTTGCCGTTATTCTCAAACCCGGAGAGTGCGGCGTGTTCGCGGAAGATCGCAGCCGGGTTCGCATAATCGAAGGCGTGTTCCCATCCCATGCGGCGGGCAATTTCGGCGAACATCCACCAATCGGGGCGCGCCAAACCCTGTGGGGATGCGAAGGCGCGTTGCCGCGAAATCCGCCGCTCGGAATTGGTAACGGTGCCGTCTTTCTCCGACCACGCGGCGGCGGGTAGGACGACATCGGCATAGCGCGTCGTATCCGTATGCCAGGCATCGGAGACGACCACGAACGGGCAACGCTCCAACGCGGCGCGAACCTCGCTCGCGCGCGGCATGCTGTCGGCGGGGTTGGTGGCGGCAATCCATATGGCTTTGATCCGGCCATCGGCCACCGCTTGGAACATGTCGACGGCCTTCAAACCGGGGCGGGTGGCGATATCCGGCGCATTCCAAAACCGGCGCACGCGGTCGATCGCGTCGTGCGCAAAACCCATATGCGCCGCGAGCTGATTGGCCAGCCCGCCGACTTCGCGCCCGCCCATCGCATTGGGTTGTCCGGTGAGCGAAAAC
>CAIYRG010000493.1 GCA_903928515.1 uncultured Alphaproteobacteria bacterium
CTGGGCCAGAACCGTCGCCGTCGTGGTGCCGTCGCCGGCCACGTCGTTCGTCTTCTGGGCAACTTCGCGCACCATCTGCGCGCCCATGTTTTCGAACTTGTCGGCGAGCTCGATTTCCTTCGCAACCGTCACGCCGTCTTTGGTCGTGCGCGGAGCGCCGAAGCTCTTCTCGATGACGACGTTGCGGCCCTTGGGACCCAACGTCACCTTCACTGCGTCGGCGAGAATGTCGACGCCGCGGAGCATCCGCTCACGCGCGTCGCTGCCGAATTTCACGTCTTTTGCAGCCATGTTCTTCTCCTGATGTGTCTGGAAACGAAAAAGGCGCGTGTTCACGCGCCGGTGTTCGTCTCGATTATTTCTTCGCGGCTTTGCGGCCTTCGACGACGCCCATGATGTCGGATTCCTTCATGATGAGGAGATCCTCGCCGTCGATCTTCACTTCGGTGCCCGACCACTTGCCGAACAGCACGAATTCGCCAGCCTTCACTTCAGACGGCACGCGCTTGCCGGAATCATCCAGCGCGCCGGGGCCGACGGCGATGACTTCGCCTTCCTGCGGCTTTTCCTGGGCGGTTTCCGGGATGATGATGCCGCCAGCGGTCTTTTGGTCTTCCTTCACGCGGCGCACGACCACACGGTCGCCTAGAGGACGGAACTTCATTGCAGCTGTCTCCTCGACTTTTTCTTGAAATTTCAAAAGGTTAACAGACGCGTCGGGTGGATTAACCACGGATAGCAGCACTCCAACCTATCGAGTGCCAACCGACGCAAGGCGGTACTTAGGGGCTGCCTGCCCAAGGGTCAAGGCTGAGGCCCCCGAGTTCCGCACAGGCGACGGGCCGATTTGTTTCTCGGTTACCGTCCCGCAACGAGATGCCGCGCAAATCGTTCTCTTTCAAAGGCCCGAGAATTCAAAGGCCTGAGAATTCAAAGGCCTGAGAAATTTGAAGCTGAATCTTTCGTTCATGTGGGGTTCAGCCGCCAATCGTTAGCTTCACGATCACAGGTTCATGAGGAGGTTCACATGAGAAAGATCGTCAAAGCCTCCTTGGCCGCCGCCGCTCTGGCTGGTGCCGGTGCCGCCGCCGCCGCCCCCGCGCAGGCCGGGGTGAACTTCTCGATCGGCGTTGGTGCTCCGTATTATGCTCCGCGCTATTACGCGCCGCCGCCGCGCTATTACGGCCCGCCGCCCGGATACGATTGCTACGGTCCATATTACTACGACCGTTGCGGCTACCAAGTGTACGGCGAGCCGGTCTTCTACAACGGCTTCTGGATCAACAACGCGCCATACCGTTACTACGGCGGTCGCCGCGAGTTCTGGGTGCACGACGGCTGGCACAGCGATGTGCGCTTCGGCGGTCGCGGACACTGGCACCGCTAACAGGTAACAAGATTCTCTTCGCCGAAGTTCGTCCCCCCGACCAGGCGGAGAGATTTTAAAACGGTCGCGAGCAATCGCGGCCGTTTTTTTATGGCTTATGAGTCTATGCGCGCCACGAAGCGGGTGAGCTGCCAGATTTCAATATAGGCCGCGTCGCCCATGATGCCGGGCGCATGCGCGCGCGCCGCGTCGTCGTTTTCCAGCTCATGATCGACGCGACGCACGATGTGGCCATCCGCGCCGCACGCATAGAATCGGTACCAGCCCATACGCGCCGCCCGCCTGCGGCTAAAAAATTGAGACTTATCAAATGTGAAGGCACTTTCCCGCGAAACGGCGCGGCCTGTCTGTCTCGCAGCGCACAGAGGTCGCGCCTTTCTCTTAAGGCTTGCCATGTTGCCGTCATCTTCCGTTCAGAACCGGTTCAGGCGCGTTCTGTCACCGTGTTCACCAAGATCGGCTGGGGCCGGCCTCGAAAGGACGACAAAGACAATGCGTATCGCTGCGAAAGCTGCGCTTGGGTTGATAGGCATCATGGCGCTGGGTGCCGCCACGCCGGTGTTGGCGCAATCCTATTCGCCGTATGGGCCGCCGCGTCCGGCGGGCTATGGCGATCAGGGTCCGTATTACGACCAAGGCTACGGGCGAGATGATGACCGCGGCTATGACAACGGCTCGCAAGGCTACGGATCTCAAGGCTACGGCGATCCTGGGTATGCACAGGGCTACGGCGATTCCGATGCGTGCGACTATTACGATCCGCCTTGGGGCTATCCGCCGGACTATTGCGATTATCAGATCTGGGATCAGCCGGTGTATTTCGGCGGCTCCTGGTACAGCGGCCCGATCTATTACCGCTATGATTACGGCACGCCGATATTTTGGCTGAACGGCAGTTGGCATCGCGACCAATGGCGCGGACCGCGTCCGCGCGTGATCGATTGGAATCGCGGTCACAACATGCACTGGAGCGGGCAGGCGCATCACGCCCAAATCCACCGCGGTGAGGCCAATCGTTTCGGCCGCCCAGGTTTCACCAATCCGGGCTTCAATGGCCGTGATGCCAATCGCGGCAATTTCAATCGCGACAATGCCAACCGTGACAACTTCAATGGTCAACGTGGCAACGGCTTCCAGCGCGACCGCTTCAACGGCCAAACACAGGGCAATGCTCAGCCGCAGCAGAATGATCGTGGCTTCGGCAATCGCTTCAACAACAATGCCGCGCCGAATGCGAACGCCAACGCCAACCCCAATGTTGGCAATGGTCCCAATGCTGGCAACGACCGGGCCTTCTTTCATCCGCGCGGTGAGCGCCGTGGTGGGTTCAATCAGAATGCCGGTGGCCAGAATGCCGGTGGACAACCTGCTGCTGCACCGAACAACGGTGGGCAAAACAATGGCCAATTCGCCGGACGTGGCGGACGCCATCACGGCGGTGGTGCAAACAACCAGGACGCACCGGCACCCGCCCCCGTACAGAACAACCAAAATCAAAACGGCGAAAACAACAATGGCGGCGATGGCGAACATCACCATCACCGCAGCTAGGCCGAGCTAGCGCGTTACGAAAGACGAAGGGCGGAAGCGAATGCTTCCGCCCTTCGTTATTTGGAAATCAGCGTCGTCCGAACAGAAGCACGATGAGCACGACGAGAAGCACGAGCGCGCCGCCGCTCGGGTAATAACCCCAACCGGCCGAATAGGGCCATGCAGGCAGCGCACCGATCAAAAGTATGATGAGGATGACGAGAAGCAGCGTACGCACCATGGAAATCTCCCGAGCCTTATGGCGTTTAATAGGGCGATAACGCGCGAGGGGCGGAACTCGCCTCAAATCTTGCCTAGGAAATGTGCGTCAGCCCTGCACGAACCGGATCTCGAGATCGCAGGAATCGCGGTCCATCGCGGCCGAGAGATCGACCGCTGTGTCGGCCGCGTCGTGGAATTCGTGTTGCGATTCGAATTTGGGCGCATCGGGCGTGCGGGCCGAATTGATCACGGAATATTGCGAATGCGTGCTTGGCAGATTGCGCCAATCGATCTGCGTTGCGCCTTTCGTGCCCTTGGCGGCTTTGGGTGTGAAGTCGCCATATTGCTTCTGATACGTCCGCAGCAATTGCTGCAGGCTCGCTTCGCATTGCGGGGCGGAAGCTTTTTCCACCGCCATCAGCGCGATGCCGTCGAGCTTTCGCTTTTCATCAAAGAACACAGCCGGTTTGTAGGTGCGTCCATCCAGTGTCGTGACGCCGCCCGCATCCAGCCGGTAGACCACGATGTTGAAGATCGTGTTTTTCTTCACATCGCCCCAGCGCAACGCGGGAATGTTTTGCACCTGCTCGGGCGTCATGCCGAATTTGTAGATGTCCCAACCATCGGGCGGCGGGGCGGGAGGTGCAAGCTTCGCCGCCACCGCCTTTTTAGCGGACGCACGATGTGCGGCTGTGGGCACAGGTGCAGGTTTGGCAGCAGCGCCCATGAGCAATGCTGCAGCCAAACAGGCGGGCAAGATCTTCGCGGCATTCCTCACGGGGAAGTTCCCTTACCGGAGTTCCATGCCTGCTAACGCGCAATCGCGGGATTTGTTCGATTGCAGAATAGCTCAGATGCCCCGCGGGGCGCTCACCGGCATTGGCGCATAGCCGAGGGGACGCCTGCGCAGAGGTCTGCAATAGGCGGGTTGCGCATCGCGATAGGTCGCCCGGCATTCGCCATGCAACATGGCGTACGCCCAACTGTGCGGCGCGTTCGCGACGGTTGTGACGATGCTAAAGCCAATCGCCAACGCGACGAACAACCAACCGAGACGGCTCACTTCAACTCTTTGCCCAGAAGTGTCTCATCGAGGAATGTGTTCGGCTTCAGGAACATCGCGATCATCAAGCAGCCATTGGGCGAGCGTGCGATGTGGCGATTGCCCTTCGGCCGCCAGACGAAATCACCGGCGCGACATTCGCCTTCATCGTCCACCACCGAACCTTCGATCACGTAAGTCTGTTCGATCGCCATGTGCTCGTGCATCGCCAGCACGCTGCCGGGCGCCCAGCGAAACATCGCGGTCAGCAATCCCGTTTCGGGTTCTTCCATCAGGATTTTCATATCGATGCCGGGGCAGGGCGTCGGCTTCCACGGCAGATCGTTCACCGAGACATAGCGCGAGGCGAGCGGCCCCAAATTCGCTTCGGTCTTCAGAAACGGCGTTCTCGCATTCATGCGCGTTTTCCTCTGAAATGGATCGTACCGGCAGCTCTGAATCCCCACAGACTTTAGGGACAAAGATGGGGAAAAATACCCCAGTGCGGCGTTTATGTCCTCTGGTATGCGCAGCCCCCTCGCGCCTAATATCCGCGCCCTTCGGACCGGGGTTCTCCTTTCGGCGCTATTTCCGCCAGCCCCGTCCGTAACCGAAATCCATGCCTCTCAAAGGATACGCGTATGTCCAGCACGACGCTCAAGCCCAACGATCTCGACGCCTTCTGGCAGCCCTTCACGCCCAACAAGGGCTTCAAAAAACGTCCGCGCATTTTGGCGCGCGCCGAAGGCATGAATTATTGGGATGACCAGGGCCGCAAGATGCTGGATGCCAGCTCGGGGTTGTGGTGCGTGAACGCCGGCCATTGCCGCAAGGAGATCGCATCGGCGATCGCCGAGCAGGCGAAGACGTTGGATTTCTCGCCGACCTTTCAATACGGCCATCCGAAAGTGTTCCAGTTGGCCTCGCGCGTTGTCGAACTCGCGCCCAAAGGTTTGGACAAAGTCTTCTTCAGCAATTCCGGATCGGAAGCCGCCGAGACCGCGCTGAAAGTTGCGCGCGCCTATTTCAAGGCGATTGGTCAGCCGAACCGCACCAAGTTCATCGGCCGCGAGCGCGCCTATCACGGCGTGAATTTCGGTGGCCTCTCGGTCGGTGGCCTGCCGAACAACTCGCGCGCATTCGGCCCGTTGATGGATGCCGATTTCTTGCCGCTGCAATATGACGTGAAGCAGGGCGTGTTCACGAAGGGCGAAGCCGAAGGCGGCGAGAATTACGCCGACGCGCTGGAAGCCATTCTGGAAAAGAACGGCCCGGAGAATTACGCGGCTGTGATCGTCGAGCCGATGACGGGTTCGGGCGGCGTGTTCGTGACGCCGAAGGCGTATCTGAAGCGCCTGCGCGAGATTTGCGACAAGCACGGCATCTTGTTGATCTTTGATGAAGTCATCACCGGATTCGGCCGCTTGGGCTATGCCTTCGGCGCGGAACGTTACGCGGTGACGCCGGACATGATCGCCTTCGCCAAGGGCATCACCAATGGCGCCGTGCCGATGGGCGGTACGCTGGTGAAGGGCTCGATCGTCGAGGTCTTCAAGGAAGAGCACGATTGGTCGATCGCGATGTTCCATGGATACACCTATTCGGGCCATCCTTTGGCGGCGGCTGCCGGTGTTGCGACGCTCGATCTCTATCGCGATGAAAATCTGTTCGAGAAGGCCCGCAAGCTGGAGCCGGTGTTCCAGGAAGCCGTGCACAGCCTCAAGGGTGCGCCGAACGTGATCGACATTCGCAATGTCGGTTTGGCGGCTGCGGTGGAATTGGCACCGGCGGCGGGCGCTGTCGGCAAGCGTGGCTATGAAGCGATGCAGGCGCTGTTCCACGAAGAGGGCGTCGTGCCGCGTCTTGCGGGCGATACGATTGTGCTCGCACCGGCGTTGATCGCCAGCGAAAGCGATGTGCAGCACATCGTCGAAGCGGTGAAGAAGGTTCTTTCGCGCATCGGCTAATTCGCGCCTAGACGCTTACGAAAAAACGCTGTCGTTCCTCGCGGAACGGCAGCGTTTTTTTATATGATGAACTGATAATCCCAAACATAAACTGTCACCCCCGCGAAGGCGGGGGGCCAGGACTAAAACGCAACAACACCCAAATCTCGCCGTGTTTTCGTCACGCGCCATATGGACTCTCCGGCAACGAAGACACTCATTTGCGCGCCTACTTCGTCTACATCCTTGCGAGTGCGAAGAACGGCACCCTGTATATCGGTGTCACCAACGATGTCGTCAGGCGTACCTTCGAACATAAGAGTGACTTCGTTGCAGGCTTCACCAAGCGTTTCGGCGTTCATCGCCTCGTGTATTTCGAGCAATACGACGATATCGGATTCGCGATCACCCGAGAGAAGCGAATGAAAAAATGGAATCGTGCGTGGAAGCCACGGTTGATCGAAGAAACGAATCCGGGGTGGCAAGGCCTCTACGAATCTTGGGTAGTGTTAAGAATTAGTCCTGGGCCCCCGCCTTCGCGGGGGTGACAGCGCTTTATGTGGAGTCGGTATACTGCTTGCCCACTCCCTAAAGTCGCCCACTTCCTGTCGTACGCACGACTACGGGGGCTTTCAGCGTCCAGACGATTCACAAGCGACTCAGCGACCGGTATTCTCCGCAACCGTGAGGTGATTTGTTTTGCGCCGGAGATTTTGAAATGTTGAATCGTCGTTGGAAGTTGGCGGCTGTTGTGACCGCTTGCGTATTCGCCCTGGCGGCTTGTCAGCACGAAAATCCCTATACGGGCGAGCAGGAAACCTCGAACACCACCCGAGGTGCCGTCATCGGCGGCGCGGGCGGTGCGGTGGTCGGTGCGCTTACGCACACACGCGGCAAGGGTGCGGGGCGCAACGCATTGGTCGGGGCGGGCATCGGCGCGCTGGCAGGCGGCGTCGTGGGTCACTACATGGACGATCAGGAAAACGAATTGCGCGATCAGTTGCGCTCCGCCGGTGTGTCTGTCACCCGCGAGGGCAACAACATCGTTCTCAACATGCAGAACGACATCCTCTTCGACGTGTCTTCCGCGAATCTTGGTCCTCGCGCCAGCGAGATCGTTCGCCAGGTGGCGGTGGTTTTGCGCCACTACCGCCAGACCTATGTGAATGTGAACGGCTTCACCGACACCACCGGCAGCCCGGACTACAATCGCCGCCTGTCGCAGGACCGGGCCGAAACCGTGGCCCAACGCTTGGCCTATTTCGGTGTGGAGCCCGCCCGCATCAGCCCGGAAGGTTTCGGCGAGCGCGATCTGCGTATCCAGACACGCAACAATGTCGATTAACCGCGCAACCGCCGGGTCGAGATCGTGCTGGAGCCCATCACCTGAGGCCAAACCTTAACGTCAAAGCGTTTTTGCCCCGATGATTGTTAACCATTGGGAAAGCATGAGTTGAGAGGATACCGGGTCGATCTCCGGCTGGAGCCTTCGCCTTGATCAATATCCTGCTCGCCACCGCCACCGCGTTTGCGGCCTTTGCCTTTGGCTGGGGTCTGAACCAGTTTGCCGGTGTCCCGGCCGTGTCCGCGGCCATCGCGGGCGTGCTGATCTTCGTGCTGTCTGCACAAGCCTATGGCGCGATGCTGCGCGGCCGGTTGCGCCGCGTGGTCGAGCGCGAGATCGATACGCTCAAAGAGGTGCACAA
>CAIYRG010000494.1 GCA_903928515.1 uncultured Alphaproteobacteria bacterium
ACCATCGCTGCGCCCGCGATCTGGCCCATGCGCACATCGTCATATCCCGCGTAGGTGAGATAGAGATCCTTCGTTGCGTCGCCTTCCAGCGGCACCACGACGAGCACCACGGGAATGTGCGCCGCCTTGGCGCGCGTCAGCGGCGGGATCACCGCCTTCTGGCTGATCGTCTGCACCACCAGCATGTCGTATTTCTGTGCGATGGCGTCGTCTATCTGCTGGGCCTGCAGCGCGGGATCGAAAGGCGAGGAGAACACCGACACCTTCATGCCTGCCGCACCAGCCGCGGTTTGGAACCCCTTGCTCAGCGCGCCGAGATATTTGTCCTGCGTCGGGCCCATGAACACCGCGACGCGTTTGCCCGCCGCGGCAGCGAAGGCATCGTGCGGCGCAGCGGCCAACGCGGTAGCGGCCAGGAAAAACACTTTCGCAAAATGGCGCCCAATATTTCCGCTCACAATATTTCCCCCAAATGTTTTTCGCGCACGCGAAACGGATGGCTCGATGCGGCACGTTTTTCCAATCATGCGGAAGGAACAGGCTTCGCGCAAGCAGCATGAAGTTCCGCAGCCGCGATGACACGATGATGAAAAATCGTATGCGTGGAGGAACTTAGGAACGAATTGCGGGGCGATGCGCTTTCACGTCGCGAGGCAGGCAACACGGTTCCCCATTGTCGTCACGCAAACCAAACCTTCTGCAGGCCGGGTGCACCGGCAGAGGTATGTGAACAGCGCACTCTTTAAAGGAGTTCATGATGTCTCAGAACAATCAGAACCAGAACCAGAACAATCAGCGTCAGCAGCCACAGCAGGCTCCGAATGTGAGCCAGCAGAACAAGCAGAAGGCGCAGCAGTCACGCGGCCAGAACCTCGACAATGACAACGAGGACAGCGGCAACAGCAAGAGCGGCAAGCAGCAGAATGCCGGCCAGCAGGGCAAAAGCCCGCAGGGCCACCAATCGCATCAGCGCTGACGCGGTCTAAGGGACGGGCGGTGGCCGGTTGTGGCGCCGCCCGTTTTGTTTGTTTTAGTGGAAGTTACGGCCCTTAGGCATGAGCCCTGCAATCGTAGGCTCTTTCTTCAAGCGTGAAAGCATCGGTGAAAAGTCCATGATGTCGTCGGCGACGATGTGGATGACGCCCGATTGGCTTTGCAGCGTCCCGGATATGCACACGAACCGCGCACCCATCACGATTGGGCGGAATTGCTCGAACACGCGATTCCAGAAGAGGGCGTTGGCGATACCAGTTTCGTCTTCCAATGTGACGAAGATGGTATTGCCGCTGCCCGGCCGTTGGCGCACCAACACGAGGCCAGCCACAGACACCCGAACGCCATCTCTCATCGCACGCAGATCGGCAGCGGTGACGATGCGGCGTTTGGCGAGATCGTCCCGCAGGAACGAAACCGGATGCGCCCGCAGCGAAAGGTGCATGTGGCGATAATCCTCAACCACCTGCTCGCTCTCGGCCATCTCCGGCAGATGCGCTTCGGCTTCCCGGTCTCGCAGATCGGCGATGGCGAACAGCGGTAGATCGTCTTTCTCGCCCACGCGCTTAAGCGCCCGCACCTCCCACAACGCCTCGCGGCGTGAGAGTTTGAGCGAACTGAAAGCATCGGCTTGCGCCAACCGCCGCAAGCTGCCGACCGGCAATTTCGTGCGCAGCCAGAAATCGCGTAGCGACACAAACGGCCGGGCCTCGCGTGCTGTCACGATGCACGCGGCATCGTCTTTGCGAAAGCCGTCGATCTGGCGGAAGCCGAGCCGCACGGCGCAATCACCGCGCATGTCGTTCCGCATCTGGTCATGACGCTTGTGCAGCCGTTGGCGCATGGCGGTATTGCTTTCGCGCTCCAGCGTGCAATCCCAAGTGGATGCGTTCACATCGGGCGGATGCACCATCACGCCATGTTCTTCGGCGTCTCGCACGATTTGCGCCGGTGCGTAGAAGCCCATCGGCAGGCTGTTGATGAGCGCGCAGGCGAACACATCGGGATAGCGGCATTTCACCCAGGCCGAGGCATAGACAAGCAGCGCGAAGCTGGCGGCGTGGCTTTCGGGAAAACCATACTCGCCAAAGCCTTCGATCTGGCTGAAGCAGCGCGCCGCGAATTCCTGCGGATAACCGCGACGGATCATATTGCTGACGAACCGTTCGCGGAATTTGGGAACATCGCCGGTACGCTGGAACGTGGCCATGGCGCGGCGTAAGCGGTCGGCCTCGGCGGGCGGGAATTCAGCCGCGACGATGGCGATCTTCATCGCCTGTTCCTGGAACAGGGGCACGCCCATAGTCTTTCCCAGAATTTTTTCCAGCTCATTTTCCGGCCCGTATTCGGGGTTGGGAGACGGGAAAACGACAGGCTCTAACCCCTGCTTGCGCCGCAGATAGGGATGCACCATGCCGCCCTGGATGGGGCCGGGCCGCACGATCGCCACTTCGATCACGAGATCGTAGAATTTTTCGGGGCGCAGGCGCGGCAGCATCGACATCTGCGCGCGGCTTTCCACTTGGAACACGCCGATGGAATCGGCACGCGTCAGCATCTTGTAGATTTCGGGTTCTTCGGCAGGCAGCGTCGATGTCGTGTAATCGAGATCGTAATGGCTGCGCAGAAGATCATAGGATTTCCGCAGGCATGACAACATGCCGAGCGCCAGAAGATCGACCTTCAACATCTTCAGGGTTTCGAGATCGTCCTTGTTCCATTCGATAACGGTGCGGTCCTTCATGGCGGCGTTCTCGATGGGCACGGTTTCGTCCAGGCGGCGTGTGGAGATGAGGAAGCCGCCGACATGCTGTGAAAGATGGCGCGGGAAATCGATCAGTTCGCGCGCCAGCGTCAGCGCTCGCATCAAACGCGGATCGTCGGGGTTCAGGCCGCTGGCTTTGGCTTTCTCCTGTGTGACACCTTCCGATGACCAGCCCCACAGCGAACCGGCCAATGCGCCCACCACATCGTCCGACAGGCCGAACACTTTGCCGACATCGCGAATGGCGGAACGGCCGCGATAGCAGATCAACGTCGCGGTAAGCGCCGTGCGTTCGCGGCCATATTTCTTGTAGACATATTGCATCACCTCTTCGCGGCGCTCGTGCTCGAAATCCACGTCGATGTCGGGCGGCTCGTTGCGCTCGACAGAGAGGAAGCGCTCGAACAGAAGATCGCTGAGCGTGGGATCGACTTCGGTGACGCGCAGGCAATAGCAGACCGTGGAATTGGCCGCCGAACCGCGCCCCTGACAGACAATGCCTTTGGAGCGCGCGAATTTCACGATGTCGTGAACGGTGAGGAAGTAGGGCGCGTAGTTCAGCTCTTTGATGAGCTTCAATTCGTAATCGAGGCCTTTGAGGATCTTCTCCGGCACCCCTTTGGGATAGCGATCCTTCGCACCTTCGCGCGCGAAAACCTCCAAGGCTTCGTGCGCCGAGGCGAAGCCATGCTGCGTTTCATCCGGGTAATCCGGTTTTAGCTCGTTGAGTGAGAACTGACACTCGGCAAGAAGGTTCAGCGTTTCGGCAATGGCTTCAGGAGCCTTGCGAAACAGCCGCGCCATTTCGTCCGGCGATTTCAGGTGCCGTTCGGTCTTGGCCATCAAGCGTTTGCCGGCGGCTTCGATGGTGGTGTGCTCGCGGATGCAGGTGACGACATCTTGCAGCTCGCGCCGATGGGCTGCGTGATAGAGCACGTCGTTGACCGCGATCAGCGGAAGTTTCTGGCCGTGCGCGAAGGCGATGAGCCGGTTCAGCCGCCGCTCGTCGTCGCCGCGATAATTCATCTGCGCCGCGATCCACAGGCGATGTGTGGCGACCTCTTTCAAATGTTCGCAGGTTTCGGAATGCCGGTCTTCGCGGATGGAGGTCGGTGGGCAGAGAATAAGGTTCTGGCCTTCGCCGTCGCGCAGCAGATCCTCCAGCGTGAGGAAGCAATCGCCTTTCGGTGCGCGCTTCTTGCCGCGCGTGAGCAGGCGCGTCAGGCGGCCCCAAGCTTCGCGATTCTTAGGATAGGCCAGAATATCCGGTGTGCCGTCGGTGAACACGAGGCGCGTGCCCGGCGCGAAGCGGAGATTTTCTTTTTGCGCGATCTCATGGGCGCGCACGATTCCCGAAACCGTATTGCGATCCGCGATGCCGATGCCCGCAAGACCCAATCTTGCGGCGTGCGCCGCAAATTCCTCGGGATGCGAACCACCGCGCAGGAAAGAGAAGTTGCTGGTGATGGCAAGTTCGGCATAGGCGGTGGGCACTACACGTCTTCTTCTTTTCTTTCCTCCCCCGTTTACGGGGGAGGTGG
>CAIYRG010000495.1 GCA_903928515.1 uncultured Alphaproteobacteria bacterium
GAGATTCATTACGAGGTTTTCCGCAGGGTCGGCGCCAAGGGCGTCTGGTCGCTGCATGATGTGCGTCAGGACCGCGACAGCGCGATCGAGATGGCGCAGGGCCTGATGAAGGCCGAGAAAGCCACCGGCGTCAAAGTCGTCAAGGAAACCTATAACGACGATACCGGCGACTATCTCACCCTGAAAATCTTCGAAGAGGGCCATAACCAGGTCAAAGTGCCAGTGGCGCAGGAAGACACGCCCAACGCCCTGCCCTGCTTCAAGCCCGAAGACCTGTATTCCTATCACGCCCGCTCCACCATTCGCCGGTTGCTGCCCGATTTCCTGGCGCGCAATCGCATCACCGTCACCGAGCTGATTCACCGTCACGACATTCTGGAAAAACTGGAAGCGACCGGAACGCTGTATCAGCACGCCATCCAGAAAGTCGCGGTGGCGCAGGCCGCCAATACCGCGACTCCGGTGCAGGCGATTGTCAAAGGGCTGAATGAGCTGGCGACCCAGGCGATCCAGCGCGTCTATCGCGACCAGCGCAAGGGCCTGTTTCCCAATCCGCGCGCCGACCAGTTCGGCGAACTGGCGCAGAAGCTGGGGACGCAGGGCGACGCGGCGTATATTTTCAACGCCGCCCTGTCCAATCATCTCAAGGATGCCAAAGGCTGGGATGAAAAAGTCCAGCTTCTGCTGACCGTGATGGAAACCGCGCCTGCCGCGGAAGGGCCGCGCAAGCTGGTGCTGTCATCGGTTGACGCCATTCTGGCGGAAGTGATGGGCGGCAGCGCGGCGCTGCATGAGTTGATGGGTCCGGCCGATACTTTGGCCGTGGCCTTGGGCCAGCTGGTCGAACTGTTTCTGGGCCGCACGCCCAAGGACGCCAAGGGCGGCCTTTCCAAGCTGACGCAGCATTTCGCAGCCGATGATCTGGCCGAAGCCCGCACCGCCGTGGCCAACCGCATTGTCGCCGAATTCAAAAGCACCAAGCGGCTGGTACCGGACTCGCTGGTCGAGGAATTAAAAGCGCTTCGCAGCCTGGCCAACAAGGTCGTGCTGGGCGTGGGCAAATATCTGTCGCATGAAGACCTGGTTGCCGCCTTCACCTTGCGCTCCAAGCGGCTGGTCAACCAGGAAATCCTCTCGGCTCATATCGACGGTGTATTGCCGGACGAAAAAGTCGAGCGCCTGCTGTTCGTGGAAGAAAATGTCATCGGCACCGAGAACAAGCGTCAGCTTGCCGGTTTCGTGCTGCCGGTGGTCAATTCGGCGCCGTTCGAGAATTTCTTCAACAACCCCAAAAGCCCCATTCTGGGCCGCTTGCAGCGGCTGGTGGCTCTGCAGGGCAAGGTGCGGCGCTCCAATTTCATCGAAGTGCAGCGCCAGGAAATCATCGACAAGATTGACCGGTTGGCCTGCAATGCTGCGACAAGCGCCAAGCTGTTTGAAGGCCTGGAGGCGCGCAACTCCAATCATGTCGAGAAGGCAACCACGCTTTTGAAACTGGTGCTGGGCGGCTTCTTTACCGAAGGCCAGCTCATGTCACGGGCGCGGGAGATGATCCTGGGCTATCTCGCCACGCCGGGTTTCCTGGCGGGCTATTTCGCCAGCTTGCCCCAGACGGACGGCGATACCGAGAAGGCGATGTCTGTGTTGATTGCCGATTTGGACAAGGCAGGCATCACCGCGGAAACCGGCCTTCGCTCTATTGCCGCCTAGGCAGCAGCGTATCCGCCACCAACAATACAACGCCTAGCGAAATCATGGCGTCAGCAGCATTGAACACAAACAGCGGCGTCGCGCCCAGATGCAGCGACAGATAATCAAACACCGCGCCATAGAAGCTGCGATCCCATAAATTCGCCAGCGCGCCGCCCACGATCAGCCCATAGCCGGCAGCCGCCCATTTTTCCGTGGCGCGCCAGGCCAAGCTGCCGACAAACACGATCAGCGCCAGAAGCGCCAGCGACAAAGCATGGCGCCCGGAATCGCCGCTCTGCCACAACAGGCTGAAGGATACGCCCTGATTCCAGGTGTGACGCAGATCGAGCAGGCCCGGGATCACTATGGCGTCGGGCAGACCCAGCGCCACCCTCTCGCCTAGCATGCTGCAGAGCAGGCCGATCACGGCGCTCAGGCCAGCCAGCTTGCGCGCCGAGGTCAATGCGCGGCGTCCCAATTGTCGGCGGCCCGGGCTTCGACCACCAGGGGCACGGAAATTTCGATCGCGGGTAGCGCCGCCTTTTCCATGATTCCAACCACCAGCTTGCGCGTGGTTTCGACTTCCTTGTCGGGAGCCTCGAAAATCAATTCATCATGCACCTGCAGCAGCATGCGGGCGGACAGTTTTTTCTCGGCCAGCGCGCCGGGCAGCCGTATCATGGCGCGGCGGATGATGTCGGCTGCGGCGCCTTGAATCGGCGCATTGATCGCCGCCCGTTCCGCCCCGCCGCGAAAACCCTGAATCTTGGAATTGATTTCGCGGATATGGATGCGCCGCCCGAACAGGGTTTCGACAAAGCCATGGGTGCGCGCGAATTGCTTGGTGTCTTCCATGTAATCGCGAATACCGGGAAAGCGGGTGAAATATTTCTTGATGTAATCGCTGGCTTCGCTTTGCGGAATGCCCAGCTGATTGGCCAGGCCAAACCCCGAAATGCCATAGACGATGCCGAAATTGATCGCCTTGGC
>CAIYRG010000496.1 GCA_903928515.1 uncultured Alphaproteobacteria bacterium
ATAGGCTTCCACCACACGCTGCGTATGGCCTGAGGTCTCGCCTTTGCGCCACAGACTTTTGCGCGAGCGCGACCAGTAGGTCATGTCGCCGCTCGTCAGCGTGGTCTTCAAACTCTCCGCGTTCATCCACGCCAGCATCAGCACTTGGCCGCTCGTCGCGTCCTGCGCGATGGCGGGCACCAGCCCGTTCGCATCGAACGTGACATTGGCGAGAAAATCGTCGGCGGAGATGTTTTCGATACCCATGAGAATCTTACGCGCGAGTCCCTGAGAAGGGCTGGGTTCCGAACATGCCGAGCTTCACGTCGCCCGAGATCGTATCGCCGTCGACCGTGCCCGAAAAACTAAGCGTCATCGGCATCGGTTTGGTGATGGCGGATTTCCACGTCACGGCATTGCCGTTCACCGTGCCATCGCTGATGGCTTGGCCTTCGCTGTGCCCGGCGCTTTGCGTGCCGGTGAGCGACGCGCCGGACGTGGCGATCGTCAGCGTGCTGGCTTGCGGCCCCATCGGGGTGTTCACGGTGAGATTCCAAATGCCGTCGATGGCCATGGCGTCATCCTTTCGCGCGGGAATCATGTATCGGCGCTAGACTTACGCTCAACCCTTCAACCGCTCCAGCCCGCGCTCGAGATCGGCTTTCAAATCGTCCACGTCTTCCAGCCCGGCATGAATGCGCAGCAGCGGTCCTTCATGCACGAAGCTCTTGAAGCTTCGCGGATATTGCGCCGGCAGGATGAGGCTTTCAAAGCCGCCCCACGAATAGCCGATGCCGAACAGCGACAGGCTGTCGATCATCGCCGCCACGTGCTCTTGCGATGTGGGTTTGAGATCGACGCCGAACAAGCCCGTGGCACCGGTAAAATCGCGCTTCCACAGGGCGTGGCCGGGATCGCTTTCCAGAGGCGGATAGATCACGCGGGCCACTTCGGGGCGCGTCTGTAGCCAGCGCGCGAGGGTGAGCGCGGTCTTGTGATGGCGAGCCAAGCGTACGCTGAGGGTGCGAAGACCGCGCGCCACGAGATAGGCTTCGTCGCCGCTGATACAGAGGCCGAGCGTGCCATGCGCGTCCATCAGCCGGTCTTCATATTCGTGATTGGCAGTGATGGTGCCGACGCTGACGTCGGCATGGCCGCCGAGATATTTGGTGGCCGATTGTATCGACAGATCGACGCCGTGCGCGAAGGCGTTGAAGTAGAGCGGCGTGGCCCACGTGTTGTCGAGGATCACCGCGATGTGTTTGGCTTTCGCGGCGGCCGCGATGCCCGGCACGTCCTGAACTTCAAACGTGTAGGAGCCGGGGCTTTCCAGAAACACGGCGCGCGTTTCGGGTTTGAACATCGCAGCAATTTGCGCGGGTGTTGCGTCGGCCGGAAAATATTCGGTCGTCACGCCATAGCGTTTCAGCATCCGCGTGCAGAACTGCCGCGTCGGGCCGTAGCAGGAATCCACCACCAGGATGTGATCGCCCGCCGCGCACACGGCGAGAATGGCGAGCGCGCAGGCTGACAGGCCCGAGGGCGTCAGCACCGTGCGCGTCTTGATGCCGGTATCGCCGCTCTCGATGTCGGCGACGGCGATTTCCAAACCGTGCGTGGTTGGCGTGCCGCGGCGGCC
>CAIYRG010000497.1 GCA_903928515.1 uncultured Alphaproteobacteria bacterium
CCGCGCAATGGCGCGCGCCAGGCTGACATGCAGCGTGGCATGCACGATGCGCTTGTCGTCAAAGCATACCATCAGGAACGTGTCGTCGGCCGACATGTTCGTGCAGCGCGCGACGAACGAGGGATAGCCATCGAATTCGATGCCGGCTTCCTTGATTGAAAATTCCGTCTGCGGACAGGCGATAGTGGCGGTCACTACGCCTTTCATGGCGGCATCGATAGCGGCTGCGGCCGATTCAACCGCCGCCCGGCCATGCGCGCCCGCGATCTGGCCCAAGAGCAAGGGCGTGTTCTGAAAGTGCGGCACGTCGAACAGCAGAACTTCACCGGGTTTGGCTTGTGCGTTGGCAATGGCCTCGGCGTTCGGCAAAGTCTTTATCGTGGCGGCGATGCCGCAGGCGTTGGCGTGCGTTTCCAAAGCACTTTTGTCGCCGAACAAAATCGGCGTGCACAGCGCCAGCACGCGCGCATCCAGTGCGGCTTTCAATGCGATCTCCGGCCCGATACCGGCGGGATCGCCCATTGCAATCGCGAGCTTCGGCAGTGCATTGGCCATTAGCGCGTCTCCTTGGGATCAATCCAGATTTTGCCGTCGCGCAGATGCGCGGTCCAGGTACGCACGGCATCCGTGCAGGGCGCCAGCGTGGGCTGCCCGGTGCGTACGTCGAAGCACCCCTGATGGAAAGGACATTCGATGATGCAGCCGTCGAGATAGCCTTCCGACAGCGAACCGGGGCCATGCGTGCAGGCATCATCGGTGACGTAATACTGCCCGTTGGCTTCGAACACCGCGTAGGTGTCGGGGCCGATTTCGGCGCGCAGAGGTTTGTCCGGCGCGACGTCGGATGTCTCGCAAAGTGCGACGAGTGCGTTTTCCTGCAGCATGCCCAAATCTCAAAAGCGCGGGCGAGCATAAACCGTTTCCGGCCCCAGGGAAGGCTCGGAAAACGCAGGCTAAAGGCGGGGATTTTGGCCCTATTCGGCCTCGGTCGACCCCTGCTGGGGGCCAGGCTGCCCGGCCCTTGTCAGCTTGCTCTTGAGCGAGCGGACATAGGTGTAGGCGCGCCACACGGCGGGGGTCTGCTTGATGAAGCGCTTCAGCTTCCGCAAGGCCACGTAATATTGCACCACAAACCAGCCGCGCGTGGTTTGCGCCTCCACATGATCGTGCAGGGTCAACTGAATGTCAGCCCACGTGCGCTTGTAGCCTTCATCGCCGATGGTCATGTCGAAGGTCTCACAACCATCGGCAATCGCCTTTGTCAGCATCTCGTGCAGATGGAAACGGCCCGGCCCGAGGCGCACCATCGCCTCGCCGTCGATCTGCGCGTCTTTGTCTTTCAGCGCCAGCACCGCGTCGTAAACCACTTTCTCTTCGGCGCGTAAGTGCGGCACCAGATTGGCTTTGATCTTCTTCAGCAGCGACTTGCGTTCTGCGCCGTTCTTGGCTCCCACCATCTGCTTCAGCAGGGCCGCCACTTCTTCATGCTCCGTCTTCAGTGTGCTGAGGATATCGGCGTTGGCGGGATCGTCATTGGCCGACAGCGCGCGCTGCACTTTCTTTCCGGCGGACTTGATCGAGCTTACGAGGTCCATTGTCGCCACCATTGTTAAACCGCTGGAAGAACGCGTTTCCCTGAAAGCGGTTCCGTTTCATCCCCGCCGAAGTTCCAAAGGTGGCTGATAATTATGGGCCAAAGAAAAAGCGGCTCTCACCGAGTCGCCTCGTTTCCATCGTCACGGATTTCCGAATTTACAGATCGCGCGCGACGCGCACGCCGCCCTGGCCATGCCAATCTGCACCCGGCAGAGCGCTGCGGTTGTATCCGCCCACGCGATACCACGAGCCGCCGCGGCGCACGCGCTTGACGCAATCGCCATTGGCAACCCAAGCACTGCCGTCGACGGGCGCTCCATCGTAGGAATCATGCGCGCAATCTTCGTTCCACTCCCACGCATTTCCAACCGTGTCGTACAGCCCGAAGCTGTTGGGTTGGTACGACGCCACGGGTGCTGTGAAACTATGGCCGTCATTGCACGGCGCGAAGTTTGTGACCTTGGGGTAGTCGTTATGGAATGTTTCGTCCGAAACATTGGCGTAGCGGCAGGAGTCGCTAAGGGTTCCGGGAAGCCAGTTTTCGCCTTTGGCGCCGGCGCGCGCGGCATATTCCCATTCCGCTTCGGATGGCAGCCGGTAGGGCTTGCCGGTCTTCTTCGCCAGCCACGTCACGTAGGCTTTCGCGTCATCCCAGCTCAGGCACACCGCAGGATCGTTGTCCGTCTGCGCGTATCCCGGATTGCGCCAGTTGCGGCCCTCAACCCAATCGAAATCTCTGCCGTTGCCCGAGACGCCGATGAAGCTGAAACATTTCGGCGGATCGGGCCGCTTCGTGTCGGCGACGAACTTCGCATATTGCCCGCGCGTGAGTTCCGTCTGTCCCAGCGCAAAGGGTTTGGCGAACGTGATTTCGTGCTCGGGTCCCAAACCGCCGCCTGGTCCTGCGACCGTCTCGGGCGAACCCATCAGATATTTCCCGGACGGGATCGTCACCATGCTGGGACAATCGCTGCAGTCTTTGAATGCCGCGCTGGTCGGCATTGGCGCGCTCGCGGCGGTCACTTCGCCGCTCGAAAAGAAGGCGGTCCAAAAGAACACCGGCGCAAGGAGACACAGGACCTGGAGCCATCGTTTGTTCATGGCCCATTGTTAACCGCCGCATGACACGGGAACAATAGTGGGGTCTTTTGCAACACAACACTTAGCGGGTTGCAACGCACTACGTAGGCGTCATGGCCGGGTCTAAGCCCCGCCATGACGCAATAGAGAGATCGCTTACTTCGACGCCTTGATCATCTTGATCATGTCGAGGTGCATCTGCACCACCGGCTCGGTCATCTGAGCGAAGGCTTTAATCGTGGGATTGTCGCCGTCCTTGGCGTAGCCCGTCATCAGCGTCAGCGCGGCGGAATGTGCGTCCGTCTGCTGCGAGATATAGCGCGCGTCGAAATCTTCGTCCTTGGCGCCCGTCAGATCGTTGAGCAGCGATTGATGCGAGGAATCAAGCTCTGTGGGTACGGTCACATTCGCGTTCGATTGCGAAATCGCCATCATCAGGCCGGCGGTGCTCATCGTGTGCGCATCGATCATCTGCTGCGCGAACTTCTTCACATCATCGGAATGCGACCGTGTCAGTGCGACTTTGCCGGCCATCACCTCATACATGTCGCTCATCGCGGCGGCCTGGACGAAGCCCTGTGTGGAACTGGTGATTTCGGCATCGACCTTGGCAACGGCGCCGGTCGTGGCATCTTTTACCGCACTCACGGTGTTGTTGTTGCCGGAGTCGGCTGTCGGGGTGTTCTGGTTGCACGCCGCCAGCGACAGCGCGAGGGCGCACAGGGCTGTAGCGGACATCAGATGGACGCGTTTCATGGGTGTCTCCGTTGTTGCCAAGAGAACCCGGAACGCAGGCGTAAGTTCCACCGCATCAGCGAACGGCTGCCATTACAAGGCATATGACGCAAAGAATTGTCGCGCGCACTGGAACGCTTTACCCGCTGCCACAATCCGCGTGTTATCCGGCGGCTTCATCGCGCTAAGGCGATTGCCGAGTCATTCATACAAGCTGGGAACGGCGGGCGGGATTTGCTCCCGTGGGCATGTCAGCGGCGACTTGTCAGCCGAAGCTCGCATAGCGAGCGAAGGCTGAAGACGTACTCAACAAAAAAGTGGCGCG